>PIVQ01000614.1 GCA_003354055.1 Desulfobacteraceae bacterium
AGGGTCAGGGCATTATGGATCACCTGGTTTATGTTCATGGGTTTGGGCTGGATGGCATCTTTCCGGCTGAAGGCCAGCAGGTGCCGGGTCAAATTGGCAGCTTTCCTGCCGGCGCTTAAGATTTCGTCAAAGTTGTCCTTAAGATCAGGATCCCCGGGGTCGCTGAGCTGTCCCAGCTCTGCAAATCCATTGATAATGGTAAGTATATTATTGAAATCGTGGGCGATCCCCCCTGCCAGGTGGCCTACAGCCTCCATTTTCTGGGCATGGAGAAGCTGATCCTGGAGGTTTTGCTTTTCCCTGATGTCCATGATTTTTGAAAAAATTCCGGAAAGCTGCTTGGCAACTGCATCGATAAGGTCCTGCTCTTCCTTTTGAAACGGGCCGTGGTCAATTGTTTCCTTTTCTTCCCCATAGGTGACTTCTACAATACCAGAGTTTTTCTGGGTCAGTGCAAGGGGCGTGGATAATACATAAAAATTCCGGTTGAATTCCGGATCCCGGACATCAATATCCTTAAATTTTATCCGGCACCGGATAAGTTTTGGAAAGCGAAATCCCATGGGGAGAATCTCAATAGCCGCATTCATGACACTTTGGATGCTTCTGTTTTCATCCCCCCTGACCTGGGATATTTTGTACAGGCATTTGAGTTCCTTTACCCGTTCCGAAACCGTCTGTTCCAATGCCCCATAGGCTTGCTTTAATTCGAATTCAGCCAGTCGTTTTTTATAAAGAAACAGGGACAGCAGCCAGGAGACAGCAACCAGAATCAGGCTGAACAGAAGGCTTAAGCCCATGATTGTCCGCCCAAAACCCTGAAATCTCATCTCAAAGTCCGGTTTGGAAATATAGTTGACAATCTTCCACTGATATTCCCGGGAAGATAGCTGTTTTACACTGGGCTGGAAAGGCTTTCCCGCTCCTGTGCTTGAAAGGATATCCTCGTACAGGGGGCTTATGGTATCAAAAACAAAAATTCCAATATCATTGACCAGGGTTCCTTTCTCTTTTGACAGGATTGATTCCCAGGCCCCTGGGAATCGGGTATGAAAACCGATCTGATCCTTTTGAGGATACATGAACCGCCATTCTTCTTCAGGATTCATTCCCTTGAAAAAGTATCCCTGGCTGTTAAGCAGGAAATGATGCTCATCGGTTGATTGTATGGATTCAGCCAGGGCATCCAGCATCCCCTGGCTCATATAGTTAAAGATCAGTATCCCTTTTTTTTCTTTTTTCATGTCAAAAACCGGGGTGGCGATGCGGATCATGGGTTTGATCGGGATTTCGATTTGACCGTTCTCAATATTCAGATCCATGGGGGAGATGAATATTTCATTGGCCTTCAATGCTATGGTATCTGTGAAGTAATACCGGTCCTTCTTTGTCTGGAGTTTTTCCCTGTCGACGGCCACTGGCCGGCCGCCGTTGAAATTGATACGGATAACCTCCATGCCCTTGGCATCAATAAACCGGATTTGGTCGTAAATCCGTTCAAACTTTGCAAACTGGAGGAGATCGTGGAGCAGATGGTTGCTGGGGCTGTCTTTCTCCTTTTCAACCAGATCCATCAGTTCATGGTGGTTCAACACGATCTTTAGGTCACTTAAAATATTCCGGGAAAAGGCTTCGATCCGATCTTTATTACGGCTGATCTGTGTTTGGGATTGCGTGATAAAATCATCGAGCCCCTTCTGCTTTTCAATGGTATAAAACCATTGGAAAATCAGATTAACACCGATCACCAGGGGCAGTGCGATTAAAAAAAAACGTCTTTTCAGACCAATGGGCCTTTCTGAATCCTCTAACGAACGATGCATTGTGCCTTTCCTTAGCTTCGGCGTAATCCGCCTAAAAGAGATGACGAAATCAGATGTAATTCAATGAATTCATTAAAGAATAAAAGAAATTTTAAAAATCGTCAATGACTTTTCTCAACATGTGTTTTCCCAGCAGCTATCAGGCCCGGTTGACAGGAAGAATTCGTCATACCCATCATCCAGTATGGATTCGATGATTAATATCGTATAAAGGCCATGCCGGGTGTTCATTTCGAAAGGTTGCGGCGAAACTCTTTTCTTTACTCGTGTAATGATAGCTGTTATGGATTTGCCCAGTAGATCCTTATTCTCAACTTCGAGTCAGATAACCTTCTGATCTACATGGTCTGGTGATTCTGGAATCGGCATTTTAAAAAGGAGATGTATGGAAAGACCTACATGGGCAACGGTTGTCGGTATTCTGGGGATTGTTTTTTCTTGTTTTGGTTTAATGGGGGCCGGCTCTGATATCATTATGCCGAAGGTGATGGACGTCCAAAAGGAAATGTTCATGCAAATGGAGGCGTTTCAAGCGGAGGTCATTAAAAGCGACGGCGCTGATCAAAATGTAGATGCCAGGTTTTTTGAAATATTTAAGTCAATCGGGAAAATGTGGGAAACGCCGGAGTGGTTTGGGGTGTTCTCGGTAACCACCGGGATAATTAAATTAATCATCAGTGGATTAACCCTCTTTGCCTGTATTCGATTGCTTCAGCTCAAACCATCTGCGATTACTCTCTTTTATTGGGGAGCAGGTTTAAACATCGGACTGGTAGTTTTTAAATTAATTGTCGCATTGTTTTCAATATCGTTTATGGCAATGATGTTCGGTGGTATCTTTGGCGTAGTTGTTTACATCGTTTTGATTATCGTTGTTGCCTCAGGGGATAAGGCGTCTTTTTACCGAAGTGTTCCGCCGCCAATACCGTGATTCTTTACTCTGAACTTTAATAAGCGACCCAAAGAGGGAAACGTCATGAAAAAGGAAGAAGCTAAATCTGGGGAGCCTGACAAGACATTAGCAGCTGTCTGTGGCCTTTATTGTAAGGCCTGTTCATGGTTTATTGCCACAACTGAAGAGCCGGAAAGACTTACTCGGCTTGCGGCGGAAATGAATTATTCAAAAGAGGAAGCCAAGTGCCATGGATGCCGGTCGGGTAAAAAACTGCCGTACTGTGGCAACTGCAAGATGTTTGCTTGCGCATCAGATCAGGGCATCGATTTCTGCAGCGAATGTGAAGACTTTCCATGTGATGATTTGAAGCGATTCCAATCAGCAATGCCGCATCGAATTGAAGTGCTGGACAACCTTGCGCGAATCACGTCTATTGGGTATAAACAATGGTTGGGGGAGATTCAGGGTAATTATTCCTGTCTACAGTGTCAAACAATAAATTCAACCTACGACCACAAATGTCGAAACTGCGGGGAAGAACCCAGTTGCAGCTATGTTGCCAATCACAGGCAGGAAATTGATCACTATTTAGAGAGAAAGTGAAAAATGCTCGAACAGCAAAAGCAGTACAAGCATTAAGCTGCACTAAATTATTCAATATTTGTTACGGGAATCAGTGTCAAGCAGCAGCTATTAAGCATAATCAGCATAAGGAGGTTTTCTAATTATGTCATGTTCTTTGGATAAAGAGACGATAGAGGCGACCATTGCATTTCACGGCCACAATTGCCCCGGCCTGACCATCGGGCTTAGGGTTGCGGAGCTGGCAATGGAAAAACTTGGGATTCACACAACTGCCAACAGCCTCTGCGTCACAGAGACGGATATGTGCGGGGTGGATGCCATCCAGTTCCTCACCGGATGTTCCTTTGGTAAAGGCAACCTGGTTCACAGGGATTTTGGCAAATCCGCCTTTACCTTTTTTAACCGGGACACGGGAGAGGGATTCAGGGCACTTTTCCGGGAAAAAGGCAGACGGGAGGGGATGGAAAAGGAGGAGCGCATCCAAATGCTTCTGGATGCAGACCTTACCGATCTCTTTGAGCTTCAGGATATTGATGCTCCGCCGGTAAGGCCTGCCCGGATTCTTAAAAGCATTGCCTGTGATCAATGCGGGGAACATACCATGGAATCACGGATTCGCCTCTTTGACGGGCGAAAGCTCTGTCTCCCCTGTTTTCAGGGAGTTGAACAGAAGATCTGACTAAAAGTTCGGATATTTGTTTGGTTTGGTTTTGGCGGTGCAATAAAAATATTGCGCTGCCAATATTTTATTGCAAGGTGCTGAAAATCCTTTGATACTGTGGATAGCACGGCCTGTCCCGGTGCCGGAGATGGTTTGACAGATTCTTAGTATGTTCCGGTTGTTTTTTCCGTATCTTGAAAGAAGGCCTGTGCATATAAAATTCAAGTTTTTTTAAGGTTTGCACTTTCCTTTAAATTCAAGGTGTTATGTTTGTCGTTTGGGTCGCCGGCATACCTTTGAGGCTCTCCTGGCATAATTATGGCTATAGATTGAGGTCATAAATTTAAAATTTACAAATTATTCCGGGTCAGACCCGGCAAAGCGAACTCCCAAAGGAGAGTAAATATGTCAAAAAGTTCTGTGTTCAGTGTTTGCGGCATGTGCACCGTGCGCTGCCCCATCAATGTTGAGGTTGAAAACAGCCAGGTTACCTTTAT
>PIVQ01000066.1 GCA_003354055.1 Desulfobacteraceae bacterium
CCTTTGATAGTAAGGTCTTCAATTTGTCGATGGCCTCCTTTTTCTGGTCCGGCGTCAACCTTGGGTCATTTTTCAATGACTCTATTTTTGCGAGGATAAAGGCCTGTTCCGCTCCTTTTTCCTTGGGTGTGCGGCGGGTGATTTCGATGAATTCCTCCCTAACATCGCCGACCTTTGTTTCTGAATTACCACCGCGGGATCCAGGTGTTGGTCTGGGCTTAGGTTTATCGTTGCCTGTGTCTTTTGCCAAATCTTGGCCCTCCTCCCCTTTTTCTATTGGGTTAATGGTGTCCCTTGATCATGAGGATACGGCATAACTATAATTCGGGTCCAGGAAAATAAGCTCAAATCCTTTTTTGTCGTTTCTTATGTAGCTGTTTGTTTTGGATAAAAGTTTCCAGTCATCCCACTTGTATTTCTTATCCCGGGTAAGAATATAAGTGAGACTGGCGCCCAGGGTCTTGGTCTTTGAGTACTTGTCCTGGAATGTTTCCACGATAGGCCCCCAGGAACCTACCCATCCCTTTTTTTGTATAGCTTCTGTGGAATCATAGGTGTAGTTGTAAACAACGTCAAATTTTTTGGTTTTATAGTTGGTTAGCCAGACCCAGTTTTGCCAGTTTTTACCGTCATAGGTCTGGGTCGTGTTTTGAATAGTTATTACCTGATAGTTCTTGCCGTGAATATTTTTAGTCGTCAGGTAATCGCTCAGTTTTGAGAAAGGAATATCTATCTGCCAGTGATCATCCCTTGCCCAGTCAAACACCTTAAAATGGGCTTCTTTCTGGGCATTATAAGAAATAAATGCCTCAACCCCTTTGGCCGTCCTGTTTGTTGTCGTCAGATAGAGCCATGTATTTACGTTTCCACCGGGCTTTGTGGGGGCGATATAATCAACCGAAATCCTGGAACCGGTTGAAAAATCGGTTTTATAGGCAGTATTATAAAAAGGGCCGTATCCCACGCCCCCCGGAACAGGTGCGCCTCTGTCTGCCACGGCACCTGCCGGCAAAAGTTTCTCGGTTTCCGCCAACACCATATCCTCATCCAGACCGGGAATGGATTTAAGCAAATTTATCTTGCTTGCAATAAAGGCGTCTTCGGCCTCTTTATCCTTCGGGGTCTGTGCGGTCAACTCCCTGAACTTATCCTGAGCGTCAACCACCTCAATGTTTTCTTCAAGTGATGGTGAAAAAGAGTACATCGTCCCATCCCGCTCTACGTCAATATCGATATCTTTAAAAGTCATTCTAAAACTCCCTTCATAATTAGTTTAGTTGTAAATGGATGGATTCCCTTTGTCAAAACAGGTATCCTCCTTAATCCGGCAATGGGTATGAAGACAGGGCAAACCTTGCAGCCCGCAGGCGCAGTTGCCCTGTCTGTTCTGGTTTTAAATTGGGGCCGGGGCCGTCAGCCCCGGCCCGGGTTCGGCATTATTCAACAGGCATAAAGCCAAACTCCCAACGACCCTGGTTTCTGGTAACCGACACATCCACAGAGGTGGCACTGATGGGCATGACATACTTGGTCATGTCAGAAAAATTCTGGACAATATAGGTCTGTCCCACCAGGGGCGGTGACGCCACCATGAAATAGAAGTTGGGCATGTATTCAAAAGAGCAGGTCATGCCGGCATCCACCTTGGGCATGGTGACCACTGGCTTGTCATTGACAAACCAATTGCAGTCAAACTGGATAAAGGGGTTGGTATTATTGACCACACCGGCCTGTTCCGGGGTCAGTTTTTCCTTGGCCAGGACTGAGGAGGCGTTCTCCAGTTTGGGAGACAGGCCGGTGGGGCTGATGGCCTGCTTGAGCTGTCCGGGCAGGATTATTTCGGTTTTTGAGATTACCGTATTACTGGGATTCAGCCCTACACTGGTCACGCAGGTTGAGATTTTTGCCTGGTATACAAAGGATTCCGTGGCACCGGCAGAGGCATTGAGCACCTGCCAGGCATGCACCATATAATTGCGCTGGGGCGGGGTGGGTTTCAGAAATACCAGTACGCATTTACCGTCCATTGAGGTAACATCCATTTTTACATTAAAAGTTGTCATAACATTCCTCCATCGTTTTAGGTTGATATTCTGATACAATTGCTGCCCCTCGAACCGGCGCCGTAATTGCCCGAAGGGCGGTCAGCCTGTGATCACAGGAAACTGGTTATTTTCTTTCAGGCGGTATGAACCGGTACACCCGTCCCCCTGGGGCTGCAAGGACGGTTTCCCGTTTTTCTCCGGACCTCTCTGGGGGTAAACCGGTTTTCGGCTTCCCCTCTTCTTTTTTCGTGAACCAGATTTTCACCTGTTCTGCCTCAAGGGGCGGGTTATATGAACAGGTGTCTTTTAAGGCATCAGGCGTCCACCGCTTTTGGAGCCAGTCCTCTTTTTCCGGCATCACCGGATGGAAGAGCAGCCGGTCACCGGCCTGGATCACGGTGCATCCTCCCTTTGGCAGCCCGGTCGTCACCCCCATTTGCCCTGGCCCGAAAAACCACTCCAACTCCAGGGCAGCAACGGATCCGGGATCCACATTGTTCACCACCTCAATGGTATTGGGTTCTTTGGCCTCTCCAGCCGGTTTTATGGTTAGGATCTTAACGGTTTTCCCCTCCTGTGTAATATCCACGGCATCCACCAGCCACCGCTGGCCCGTGTTAATCTCTTGCCGGGCAGCGGGAATAAAATTTTCCGGGCTCCCCTGTCCTGATCCGGCAGCCTTATTTGCAACAGGAACGATCCGGGCGGATACAGCCAACTGCCAGACATAGTTAAAAATTTCCCCGGAGCCGCTGGACGGATTTAAAAACTGCCAGGCCTTGTAGAAGAATCCGGGGCCGGATGGCAATGGGTCTGTGTCAGAAGGGTCGGGATCAGATGGTTTAACATCGGGCGGCTTAACCTCAATACTCGAGTCCTTTGCAAACAGATTTTCAACAAAGACTAATGTGGCCATATGGGCTTCCTGGTCAGGCACTTGATTGATCAGGGTAAAGGGCAAAGATAAGGGCATGGTCATCTCCTTTTTCTTATGTGTTGGGGGTAAATTATCCTTGAATCCGAATCAAAATCCGGGTAAAGGGCCATCCCGCAACCGTACGGGGAATCCCCGGGTAAACTTGATGATAAAATGGACATAGACATTTTTTCCCCTGGTTTCCCGGGCAGCATATCGGTCTTTATCACCCGGTTTTCCGTCCAGGTCCGCAGAGGGACCGGTGGGGATGGAGTCATATGCGGAAAATACAGGGTCTCCCTTTTCGGAAATCCCCCCGGCCACTGACCGGTCATAATAATGCCAGTGCTTTAAAAGGGCATCTTCCTGAACAGACCCCACACAATTACCCTGCCAGCCGTCAGGGCCTGAGGAGCGCCTGGTGTCCTGGTCCGGGTCCCTCAATTTTTTGTCCGGTCCCAGAGCCCCCAGGTTCACACCGCGGGGCATCCGGCCCCTGTAATCCGGGAGGCAGAAGAACCCGCCCTTTTTCCTGCCGTATATGAACCCGATGGCCAGAAAAAGCTCACGATACTTTGCCACAGGCAGTTCCCTGCCGTCACAAAACAGCCATCCGGAGCCTTTCAGACGGACTTCCCAGACCGCCAGCCCGGGTTTTGGAAACCCGGCGGCAGAATCTGGATCATCCCTGACCGGTCCGGCATAAGGCATAACCGCCCCAACAGGTGTATGGGTCAACCTCATGGTTTACCTCCGGCCGGCAACCGGATGTTGTCCATGAATGACGGCAACTGGTCTCCGTCCTGAAGACGGATCATGGGCGTCGCCACCCGGACTTCCCATGCAGCTGTTTCCGGTTCGGGAACAGGGTCCTGAGTTTTCAATTGGTTCACCAGGTCCACATCCCTGTCCCACACCGGTGTCAGATCAGCACTGCCGAACCAGAAACAGCCCCGTGAGGACAGAAAATACAAGAGCGCCCGGTCATACCCGGGCCGGACCGGCACCACAAGCCGAGCCGAGCCGGCCCGTAAAAAGGCGGTGAAGTCATCCATGGCAGATGCTGATGGTTCCCGGACATAGAGAAAGGGACGGTCTAAGGCATCTGGTCCGAAAAAAGTCGGGTAATAGGTAAAAGACATATCCGGCCATGCCAGGGCCCCTGAAAAAAAAGGCACCAGTCTGAAGTTCATTGCATCTTCCTTCCATCCGGTTGTCTCTTTTACGACTCCAGGCCTGTTAAGCCAGGTATTCACCAGACATTCTATGGCTTTCTTTTTAAGGGTCTCCCGCTCCAGGGCACCCAGCCGCTCCAGGGGAGAAGAACCGATTAACAAATTTTCCAGGGTGTTTTTCCTGTTTTTTAGCTCCCGTTCATACCCGGTCATGACCCTGCGCCAGATCTGGTGCTGCCATGAGCCAAAGACCTTTCCTGCATCAGAACAGCTTGTCTGGACGATAATGTTTACACAATACCGGTAACCGGCAGGGGCCAGTACTGCCACAAAAAGGCGGGTCCGGGCTGATCCGGCAAACCCCTGTTTTAACGTACTGCCTTCCTTTTCCGGCAAACTGCTCTCTCCTGTGTCCCCCAGGGACGGCCAGGTGAATTCCAGGTCAAAGGTCCCGCTTACCGGTGCGGATTTTAAGTCCACGGTTTTCTGGGAGGGGCCGATCATAATGGCCAGTCCCCCTTTCCCCCCCTGTGGCCGGGCCGGCTCCTCCAAAGTCACGGCAAAGCTGATCCGGGCAGACTTAGTGGAATAGTCCGGCGGGATCTCAATGGAGTCGGCGTTGTGGGGGGGATCCTGGGACAGGGCAGCACTGAACAGCCTGATTTGAGGCGGGGGGAAAGGCCCCTTTTTTACACCGTACATTTCTAAGAATCCGCGATAGTTGTCCCGGGTGATGTCGCAGGGTTTCAACGTCCTCTCTCCGGTTCCGGCTTTAACCACAGGGGGCGGCGGCGGGGTCAGGTCCACACCGTGCAATGCGCCCTCCCGTTCAATCAATCCGTCAGCCGGCGCCGACAGGACAAATTCCAGAAAGAGCCGCTGGCCCATGCTCTGAAGGCTGATGGCAAAAACCTGGTCAATCCATCGGTACATCCCGATCAGGGGCCGGTCCCTGTTTTCATTGGTTTGACGGCATTGCTGCCGGGATATCAGTTCTGCCTCAAGGCTGCGGTACCGGAGGGCTTTCACCTGTTTTGACACCATTTTGGCTGCCTTGTTCAGCATGTCCATGGCCCTGTGGCGGACAGAAGAACGGGTGTCCTCTGCCGGGCTCAATGTATCTGACCATCCCCCGGTGATTGTCTGGGTCAGCCCGTCGCTTCCGTATTTATTGTTTAACTTGGCAAAATTGCGGGTCAGCTCCTGACCGGGATTGGACAATATTCGGTTGTCCAGATCCGAGGTTCCGGACTGGCCATGGTATTGGCTGGTGTCCAGGTCCAGCCGGGTTTCTTCCAATTGGGCATTTTTGTGTTCAAACCGCTGGGTCTGCTCTTGCTGCCGCTGTTCGCCGGGCATGAGATTCTCTATGTGGGCCAGTTCTCCAGGCTCATACCGGTTCAGGCGGTGCCGGAGCACCTGGAGTTCGGCTGCACCAAGGGTCCTGGCATATGCGGTGGTCCCCGGTGTTGCATCCATCTGATCAGAACTGCTATTGCAGGGAAAAACCGGGAGAACGCAGGCAGCTGACAGCAGTTCAGAAAGGCGCGCCTGCGTTAAAACAGAGGGGTGCCGGACCTGTTCGGCAAGATGGCAGATAATTAAAACCCGGATAAGGCGGTCTGGGAGCTGCCCATACCTGGCGCAGGATACTGCCAGGGCCACAACGGAGTTTTGAACCCTGTTTTTTGAATCTTTGTATGTCTTGTCTGTGACAAAGGCATCCAATGATACCCCCAGAATGTCTGTGAGGGCCCCGACAAAATCATTTGGACGCTCCTGGTGCCTGAAGAGCGCCCTGAATCGTCTTCCGCACAGATTGCCCATGGGAAGCGGCAGGTCCCCGACCTTGGACACAAACTGCCCCGGGTAGGATTTGGAATCCGGGTCCATGAACGCCATGGCTTCGGCAATCCGGTCCCTGACGGCGGGTTTATCTGACAATGCCTTTTGAAACGCCGTAGTATTGCAGATATCAATAAACCGGTTTGCCAGCTGCTCACGGGTGGGCAGCACCAGCCCCACGGGTGCCGCAAGGCAGGATAATATCTCTGCAGGGGTCCGGGCACCCACAAGCACCTCACCGGGGCATTTCCTGTCCGGACAGGGCCCACGGCCGCTATGCCATGTTTCAAGTTCCACAATGTCAATTTCCGCATCCACCCACCTGCAGTCCAGCTTTAAATTGATCACATCTCCGGGTTCGATGAGGTAGGTCAGGGCGCATTGTGCACAGATACCGTCGGCAACAAGGGTGTCCTGCCACTCGCGTTTGTCCTCGGAAAGCCCTGGGGCCGCCACCTGTTTGTCATGGATGAAAAATCGGACCCTTACACCCTTGCAGTTCGTGTCTGCCCCGTCCACGGTCCAGGTCGCTTTAATGGCCTTGCCCGGGCCAAATGCCAGGCTCCCGGTTTCAGGAGCCGCTGTCCTGTCATCCGGACACAGCCGCCACCGGTGCAATGTGGACGGCTGGTGACTTAAGACTTCCATGTCCCCGATGCCGCAGGTCAGCATCAATGCACCAAAGGCTGTTCCCAGTCCGGACAGGGCAAGGGAGCCCCAGGCGGCCCGCTTACCGGAAAAAAGGATAAAATCCCTGGACGGCCGGTTCCTGTCCAGCCGGCAACGGAATGTCTGGCTGCCCAGGCGTACCACACAGTCCGCCACCGGGTATCTGGTCTTCTTACCTGCGCACTGCCAGTTCACCCTGAGGTCTTTCACCTGTTTTTCCCCGCCATTCAGGACGGGAATACCCACTGATTTCAGGGGGCCGGTGCTGCCGGCGGTCTCTGTATGCTTTTCTTTTTCGGACATTTTCCTCTCCCTTGGTCGAGGACAAGAACTCACGTGGATAAGAACTCCATTGGATACTGACTTCTTTAGGGGAGTGAATTTGGGATCAAGTAACCTTTGAATGTCAATCCTAATGGATTTAATGAATCGCGGCACAGCCCTGCTATTGGAATGTCAGGGTCATTTACGATGCTGTACCCGGTTCGGTAACCAGGCGAATAAGTACCCGGACAAATAGAAAAGGCAAATAAAATGCCACCCTTCCAGTGGATTGCACCCGCATTAAAGATTGCAGCAAAATTATGCCAGCTCTGTCCGGAAAACGGCACAATGTCTTTACTTTTCTCTAAATTATCGCAAAGAGGCAGAACAAACACTAAAAACACCGGGCCGGAACATCATGCCGGCCGTTTAATTCAAAGGAGGTACAGCCATGCCTAAACGCATCACGCTCAAGAACAGGGAACAACTGGAAGAAGAGATACTGTACCGTCTCTGGCAGAGACAGGATCCACGCTTTCTGCTGAGAATGCATGTTGTGCTGCTGGCCGCAAGCGGTATCAAGGTCAGCAGGCTTTCAAAAATCTACCGGCTCAATGCCACAACCATCCAGCGATGGCTTCACAGGGCTGACCAATACGGAGTTAAAGGATTGAAGGACCGGACCGGCAGCGGCCGCAGGCCGTCCTTAACCCGGGAAGAGGAACACCAGGTGGCCTTAGATCTGAAAAATGCCCCAAGGCAGGTGGGATTCAGACAACACAGCTGGTCCGGCAGACTTTTGTCAAGGCACCTTAAAACCTGCTACCAGGTCGATCTCAAGGAACGGCAGTGCCAGAACCTGATAAGACGCCTGGCTGGGACAGATACTGATATCGGATAATTTTTTTTTGAAGACTGCAGGCATTGTTGCGGATTTCAGGATAATGGGCACGGCCGGAAAATCATTTCCTGAGAAAAACGGTTGAAACCGGCCGGCACCCTCTTTTTTCAGGACGAATGCGTCCGGCTTTTTTCTGAATCAGAGAAAAGTTTTCGTTCAACTACTTTGCGGTGTACGCCGAGCAGCCGCCCGGCAGCTGTCTTGTTCCCCCCGCATTTATCCAGAGCCCGGCGGATCATGGTCTCCTGCAGGGTGTTGAGGCTCTTTTCAAGATTCAGATTGAAAATATCCTCCACAATTCTGTCCAGCCTGTCACTTTCAGCATTAGAATGGTCAGGGATAAACCTGCGGACGGTTTCTTCGGTCACCGGATTATCATCACTCAAAATCGCAATACGGTCGATAGTATTTCTCAACTGGCGGATATTACCGGGCCAGTCTGTCCCGGCAAGGGCATCCAGTGCCTTGGATGTAAAACGCAGTTCGCGATCCTGGTTCCTGGCCATGTAGAAAACCAGCTCGGGGATATCTGTACTGCGTGACGCCAGCCCCGGTACCTGAAGGATAAGGACCCCGATTCGATAATAAAGGTCTTCGCGAAATCGGTCGGTTTTTACCATTTCCTTTAAATCCCTGTTGGTCGCCGCCACAATCCTGCCTTTAAAAACCTGTTGTTTTGCCGAACCAATGGGGGAAAATCTGCGGGTCTCAAATACCCGCAGCAGCCGGGTCTGCTGTGTCAGGGGCAGTTCTCCGATTTCATCCAGAAACAAGGTGCCCTCCTGAACCAATCCCAGGTATCCGTCCGTGGTTTGGACCGCACCGGTAAAGGCGCCGCGTTCATGGCCGAAAAGTTCCGATTCGATCAGGGTTTCGGGAATCGCACCGCAGTTGACCGGGATAAATGCTGCATCTTTTCTGGGCCCTAGTGCATGAATCCGGACTGCCACCATTTCCTTGCCAGACCCTGTGGGGCCGGTGATCAGCACCGGACGGTCAGACCTTGCCACCCGCCTGACATCCTTGGCCAGCTGCAGCATTGCAGGGCATTTTCCCCAGGGCATATCTCCGGTATTGCCCGCAGATGAAGAAATCCTTGCAGCAAGTACTGCATTTTCCCTTGATGCTCCCATAAAAGCCGCCGTATGCCTCTGGAACAAAAAAAATTAAGTAAGTCGGGGATGAAACCTGATCTGGCGTCCCCAAAAGGCAGATGCATCACCAGATCCCCGCGTATCGACACCGGGCAACAAGAAGATAAGAAAAGAGACGCCCGGTTCCTTTCTTGCTACCAGGCAGCCCCGGCCCTGTCAAGGTAAAACTATACAGGGACAGTTTGGCGTCCATGCGGTCTATTGAATGTTATGGGGGGATACTCAGGAGGCCTGTATGACCTTAATCCGGTTAATAGACTGTTCTCGCTGATGTCTACCGAAGGTCCGGATGGGATGTCCGGCCCGGGCAATCGTTTTTTAAATCTGTACCGCTGTAAAAATATCTATTCTGTACCTATTATCTTTGTTTTACCGGTGCTATTCATATTATCAGGCCATAATGTTCCAATCGTTTATCAGTTCTCAAACAGGAATAGCATCTTGATAACACAAGTCAAAAGAGCCCCTTTCTTTTACGGATATACAATTATCATTGCCGGTTTTTTTATACAGGCAGTGGTTTGGGGTGTCAGCAACAGTTTTGGTGTTTTTTTTGATCCGTTAATCAAGGAATTCGGCTGGTCAAGAGCTACAATTTCAGGCGCTGCCTCGCTGGGCTTTCTTGTTCATGGATCTACCAGTATTCTTTTGGGGAACCTCAATGACAGATTCGGTCCCCGTTTTATCATGTCCGCCTGCGGCTTGTTCATAGGTCTTGGCTTCTGGCTCATGGCCACCCTGAATTCCGTCTGGCAACTGTATCTGTTTTACGGCCTTATAGCCTGTGTAGGCCTCGGCGGCATAGATGTGATTCCCCTGTCAACCGTGTCCAGGTGGTTTCAAAAAAAACGCGGCATGATGAGCGGTATCATAAAAGTCGGAACAGGGGTGGGGATGTTCGCCATGCCGTTTTTCATCAACTGGCTTATAAAAACCTATGGGTGGCGGCATTCTTTTGTGGTACTGGCATTCCTCATTATCATTTCAGTCTTGTTCCTGGCCCAGTTTTTAGTGCGTGATCCCTCCCAGAAAGGCCAGTTTATTGACAATGGAACCACTCATGTATCAAAAATGGAGAATGGCGCAGAAGACGGGCTGACAACTAAGGAGGCCTTTAGAACCAGACAACTATGGATGATCTGTGCGGTCTATTTCGTGATTTTGTTCTGCACTTACACAATACTGATGCATATCGTCCAGCATGCCATTGATCTTGGCATATCCCGGGGTGTCGCTGCCAGCATTTTATCCGCTGTCGGCGGCGTGAGTATTATCGGCAGATTTTTGATGGGCGGGGCCGGCGACAAAATTGGTGAAAGAAACGCATTATTGATCTGCCTTCTGTGTCTTTTACTGTCTCTTTGCTGGCTGCAATCCGTATCAAGTTTGTGGATGTTTTACCTGTTTGCCGCGATCTACGGATTTGCTCACGGCGGATTTTTCGCCCTGGTATCCCCTCTGATCGCTAAATTTTTCGGGACAAAATCCCACGGACTTCTCTTTGGGATCGTTATATTCAGCAGTACAATCGGGGGGGCTATCGGCCCGTTTCTGGCAGGTTATATTTTTGATGTGACCGCAAGCTATAAAATTATTTTCTGGATTCTGGCGGCTTTATGTACCGCAGCCATTGTGCTGACAACTGCACTCAAGCCACCCGTCAAAAGTTAACAGGGGCGGTTTCACCGCCGGTTCCTGTCAGTACAACTCCACCACCACCCGTCTGTTTCGGGGTTCCTCGGTATTGTCCAGGGTGGGGACCCGGAGGCCGTGTTCCCCGTAGGCCCGAATTTCAAGTTCCTTGAATCGGATTTGCGGGCTGGTCAGCAGATTGGCGATCTTGTTGCTGCGTCCGGCTGACAGGGTCATGTTGGCGGCTGCCGATCCCACGGTATCTGTGTACCCCAGTATCCGCACGCCAAGTGGGGGATCTGATTCCAGCCGGGAGATAATTTCCCGGAGAACCTTGTCAGACCCCGGGACAAGATCAAGGGTTCTGAATTCAAAGAAAACCGTAAATCTGTTTTTAATCGGTGGCAGGGGAGGTTGTGGGGCTGGTAAGGGTTTTTCCAACTCATTGCTGAACAGGTTTTCGTATTCTAGGTTGAGCTGATACGGATTAGCCTTTTGAACCGTTATTCCTCCCGGGCTGACAAAGGCATAGGGTTTATCAAGGACAATCTCGCCTTTATCCGTTGTTATGGACACTGCGCCTGTTTCCTGGTTGTCCTGGGGCAGTAAAATGACCTTTGCACCTTTTGGTTTCGGGGCACAGGAAACGAGCAGCACCAGGCAAAGAAATAGAAAAAAATATCGAATCATGGTTTCACCTGCTTTGAACTATTGAAGATCAACTATAAACCGGGTTCCCCTTATGCCCACAGTGGCTCTGGGGGTGTTCAGCCGAACCGATTTCGGGGACAGTTTCCCTATTTTTCCGGAATTATATACCAGGGATCCTTTTTCCATGAAGAAATTAAAAAAATAGGCATCATCCCTGGGTTCAAAAATATAGGTTTCGATTTTAAATTCAGACTCCGGCCCCAGGGTGATAACGGTTCCGTCTTTGAACAGCAGTCCGGCAAATCCGGTTTTTCCCGTTGTCACGACATCCTGATTCATCAGGGGCACGGACGGACTTGCATGATATACAGTCCCATCTCTTATGATTTCCACCTTTCCGGAAACGGCTTTAATGATTCCGACAGTATCATATTGGGCAGCACCGGGGCTGGACCATAATATTGGGAGAATTAAAGCGAGAAAGAGAGCGTGTTTCACTGAACCATCCTTTATCTTACCATCCTTTATATGCCGAAGAGTATAGAGAACCCCTGCCGGGGTGTCAAGGATCGTCCCGGCTGCTGCACCTTATTAATAATTTGGGTTTTTTTGCAGCTTCCCCGGAACTTGGCACTGGGCTCGTATCATTGAAATATTGAATTTTGCCCTTGTTGCATTATTTTTGTGATTTATAAGCCGTCATGAAAACAAATGTTGCTCTCAAATGTTCAGACTGCGGGTCACTAAACACGACTGTTTTCAAACTTTATCAAACGGTACACAATGGAACCAGGAAATTGCATCTGTGTAAAACCCATAACACGGCCATGGAAAATATCTTGTCGATGCAAAAATCGGTTTAAGATCAGAGTCATGTAACAGACACCTGGGTTCATAGTTCATAGCTGAGTGTCAGAATGATTGGAGCCCAGTGCCCCGGCCATTAAATCTGGAATTTTTCTGTCATGGTTCCCAACCGAACCATCACATCATTGAGAACCTTTGCCTTTTGCTTAAGATCTGTAGAAAATGCAGAGATCTGCTGGGATGCCTCCAGAACCCCTGAAATTTCCTGGGCCACCTGGCTGGACATGGCTGAACTCTGGGACACATTCTCATTGACCTCCTGGATCCCCTGGGAGACCTGGCTGATATTCTCGGCAATCTCCACGGTGGTAGCGGACTGAATGTCTATGGCTGCGGCAGCCTCGTTCACAAAGGTATTAATCTCATGGATAATGGCTGAAATATCCTGAATCTCGGTAACTGCCCCTTTGATCTGGGTTTGAATTTCCTTGATATTCCCGGCAATATCCTCTGTGGCTCCGGCAGTCTGACCGGCCAGGTCTTTGATCTCATTTGCCACAACCGCAAACCCCTTGCCAGCCTCACCAGCTCTGGCAGCCTCAATGGTGGCATTCAATGCCAGAAGATTGGTCTGGGAAGAAATGTCATTGATGGTATCGGTGACCTTATCAATTTCTTCTGCGGCTTTACCCAGAGCCTTGACCCGCTCAGATGTTTGCTTGGCCTGTTCAACTGCCTTTTGGGTAATGTCCCGAGTGTGGGCGGAATTTTTGGCCACCTCCTCAATGCTGGCACGCATCTGGCCGGTCCCGGTGGAAACCGTTTCCACATTGGTACTGGCCTCTTCCATGGCTGCAGCCACAGAATCCATATTCACACTCATCTCCTCGGCGGCCGAGGCCACTGTGTTGACCTTTTCCACACTGATATCAGCCCCCTGGCTCATCTCATCAGAAATCTGGTTCAGATCTCCCGAGGCAGTACTCAGGGTTTCCACACCAGAATTGAGTTCCCGGATCATCTGGCCCAATTCAGCCGTCATATCATTCATGGCATCCACTGTATCGTGGATGGCATCCTTGGCATCATAGGTAAAACTATATCTGAAATTCCCATGGGCCACCTCCTTTGCCATGGTGGCCATACCGTTCATATTATTCATGAGCTGCCGGTTCATCACCCCGATGATTAAAGCGCCGATAACAAGGGCAATGGCTCCGCTCACACCCACACTGCCCAGAATTTGTTTGTTGATGCCGGCCATGAGTTCTGCCTCGGATACGGCAACCGTGAGATACAGATCCCAGGATTTAAAGTAATTAACATACCCGTAAAAAAGGTTCCCCCCGTGTTCATAGGAAATAAAGCCTGTCTTGGTTGTCAGAAGGGTTTGGCCGCCGGAAAATTCCTTTACATTTATCTTGGTATAGGCTGTGTCCGGGTGGGTGAGAATTCTGCCGTCAGCATCATTAATAAAGGCATACCCATTGCCGCTGACGGTTATTTTTTTCACCAGATTCTCCAGATCCGGGGTCAGGATTTTTTTCTGGATGCCAAAGGCACCGACTATTTTTTCATCAATCGCATCTTTAAAGGGAGAAAGATGCAGCAGGGTTTTATCCCTTCCCCTGCCGCTTAACACCTGAACGGAATCTCCGGCCATCACTGATTTATAGTGATCTGCAGATGAAGGATAATACCCGCCCACCAATCGTGATTCATCCTTGCCCTTGGCACTGGTGGATACCTTGATCAGCTTGTCATCAAATAATTGATAAAACATGATCTCAGAATCGCTGAACTGACCCACCTTATCCACAATTTTATATTCGCCGGTGACAAATTCAAGACCAAAAATCAGTTTGGGTATGGTCAGCTTGACCTTTTCCCGGGTCAGGATATCAAAGGACTCCATATCTGTGGTTCTGGCCTGGACCACCATGGCATTTCCATTGCTTTTGCTCTCTGTTTCAAGCATTCCAAGATCAGAACCTAATTTTGCTTTTTGGAGGGTATACTGAACCTCAATGGTATTCAGCAGGACATCGGAAACGTTTTGAATACTTGCCTTGCCCTTGGCAAGAAAACTGCGTTTTGTCTGATAAAAATTAACAGATGCAATGATCAGAATGGTGAGAAGGATAATTCCCAGGGAAGAAATATAGAGTTTTTTTCCAAACCCGATTTTAGCCATGTGACCTCCTTGAATTAGCAATTAGGCCAATACTGTGTCATTTTTTTCCCAGAGGCACAAGCTATTTCCCAGCTATAAAACAGCTTGTGCCTCTAAAGTTTCATATCCTTGCTATTGCCTCACCTCAATCCCCTGATCAAACCCTGAGTTTGTTCCATCCTTATCAATGCAGTTGAGCAGGATTTCACCATCCCCAACCTCTTTAAGTTTGTTTTTCACCGCATCGGGCATTCACCTGTTCTTGAAATAACGTCCAGGTGTAATCCCCAGGGCTTTTTTGAACATCGCACTAAAGGCGCTTTGGGAGGAATAGCCAAGATCTTGAGCTATGTGGGAAATCGGCTGGTTATCGGCTATACGGCTGAGAGCTTCAAGCAATCTTGCCTGTTGGCGCCATTGGCCGAAAGTCATGTCTGTCTGTTTTTTGAAGTTGCGTGCCAGAGTTCGGGATGTTGTGGCTAAGCTATTTGCCCAATCCTCCAGCGTTGCTTTATCACTTGGGTGTTCCTTAAGGTAGTCGGCTATTTCCTGAACAGGGCCCTGATCCGGCACAGGCAGGTGTAAAGAGGCGACCGGGGAGGTTTTTAGACAATCCAGTATCAGCCGGCAGACACGTCCTTCCATACCGTTCGGATCATAAAGGGGAGGGAAGGTGACGGCTTCGGCAATCAATTCACGCATCAAAGGTGCAATCGCCATGACCTGGCAGCAGGTCGGTAACCCGTCAATGACACGGGGGGCGAAATAAACATTGCGCAGGGTGACTGTATGAATAACTTTTATGCTGTGAATCGTCCCGGGTGGTATCCAGACGGCCCGTTGCGGCGGGATGACCCAGATGGAACCTTCGGCCATGACCTGCATGACGCCGCTGGAAGCATAAAGAAGCTGTCCCCAGTCGTGCGAATGAGGGGGGGCTTCCACTCCTTTCCGGCGCACGCCCTGCCTGAGCGTCATGTCACGCGGAATATCTTCCAGCCGTTTGATCTCTACGCCGTCATCCGCTTTAAATGGTGTGAAGGTGGCAACGAGTGTCTTATTTAAGCTATTTTTTGTCATATGCGTGTATATACGACATTTTTAATTTAATTTAAAGTGTGGGTGTTTGTTAACCTGATGTTCGTTAACCAGTTGTAAAGGAAAATAGTATGTCCCCCAGATGGAAGCATCCAGGAATTTTGTTGTTTATAATGGCTGCGGCCATGCCGTTATCCTTTGGGACCTGGCAGGCCCTGCTGAATAATTTCGCCATTGAACACGCCAACTTTACCGGGGTGGAGATCGGTATTCTCCAATCCCTGCGTGAAATCCCGGGGTTTTTAGCATTTGCCGTCGTATTTATCCTGGTATTAATGCGGGAACAGACGCTGGCAGTGGTTTCCCTGATGCTGATGGGTATAGGAACGGCAATGACCGGGTATTTTCCTTCCGCTGTCGGGCTTTATGCGACCACCGTATTGATGTCCACCGGGTTCCACTATTATGAAACGGTCAACCAGTCGCTGCAACTGCAATGGTTTGACAAGGCCCATGCCGCCCATAACATGGGGCGCATGGTCGCCATCGGCTCTTTTGCTTCACTGATCGCCTTTGGCCTGGTCTGGCTAATGCTGGATATCCTTCAGATCTCCATGGAAACAGTCTATCTGCTCAGCGGCGGGGCCACGATTGCAGTAGCTGTTTTCTGCTGGCTGGCTTTCCCGCACTTCCCGCAAAAAGTCGAGCAGCATAAAAAGATTATCCTGCGTAAACGCTACTGGCTGTTTTATGCACTGCAGTTCCTGAGCGGAGCCCGTCGTCAGATTTTCGTAGTCTTTGCAGGCTTTCTTATGGTAGAGAAATTCGGCTTCGATGCAGCAGCCATTTCCATTATGTTCCTCGTAAACGGGGCATTGAATATGGTTTGCGCCCCTATGATCGGGAAACTGATCGGAAAATGGGGAGAACGCCGTTCCCTGACCGTGGAATATATAGGTCTAATTATTATTTTCCTCGGCTATGCCATAGTCCAAAACCCATGGGTGGCTGTCGGGCTTTATATTCTGGACCACCTGTTCTTTTCCATGGCCATTGCGATGAAGACCTATTTCCAGAAAATTGCAGATCCCAAGGATATGGCGCCCACTGCCGGTGTTTCATTCACCATCAACCATATTGCCGCTGTTGTTCTGCCTGCGGCCTATGGGGGCCTCTGGATTATCTCACCGGCTGCCGTTTTTGTAACCGGGGCCGGGCTGGCGTTTGTCTCACTGGTTCTGTCGCGTTTCATTCCTTTGCAGCCGGAAGAGGGCAATGAGGTAAGGATCGGCTTCAAAATTACTTGATCTTTTGTTTCCAAAATACCCAGTCTTTTAAGGGTTTTTGGAAATAATTTAGATCAAGTTATTTTGTAACGATTCCTAAGGATCGGCTTCAAAATTACTTGATCTTTTGTTTCCAAAATACCCAGTTGGGGTCTTTTGTAAAAATACCCATTTAAGGGTTTTTGGAAATAAGTTTCTGCCCTTCAGGGTATTTAGATCAAGTTATTTTGTAACGATTCCTAACCCGGATATTTCACACCTGACCCGATCCGGCTGCCTCTTTTGGGGGGCAATAATAAAAATATAGTATTCACTACCTCTCTGACAACGGCAGACGGGTAGTGGCTTTGATTTTCCGCAAAGAAAAACTTGATTTAATGGAAGTTACCCCGGGCAGTGTACGTATTTTCTTCCTTAATATCTGTTCATAGGCCTCCAGATCCTCCGCCACAATCTGAAGGAAATAATCTGCTTCTCCGGTTACATTATGGCATGACAGCACCTCCGGAATGTCCTGGATGGCCTCTTCAAACTGGTAGGGCGATTCTCCTGTATGAATGGCAAACCTGATGTTCACAAAGGCCAGCACCCCGAACCCAAGAATTCGACGATTTAAAATGGCATGATACCCGTCTATGCAGCCGGATTCCTCTAACCGCTTCAGCCTTCTCCAGCATGGGGTTTCGCTTAGGTTCAGGCTTTGTGCCAGATTGACATTGGATATCCTTCCGTCGTTTTGTATAAGATCGAGTAAGGCATAATCTGTTTCATCCATTTGTGCTTTTGGGGGATTCATTCGGTTTTCCTTTGATGTTTGAAATATTCTTTCAAAATCTATACTGATTTGTGGGTAGAAAGCAAGCACATTTCAACCGGCATATGGTACTTTTTAGTCAAGAACAACCCATGAAAGAAAGGAAATCGTTATGATTGATTCAACATTGTTAACTTTATATCTTGCCGCATTGACAGCGGTTTATCTTGCCCCGGGACCGGATATGGCATTAATCATGGCCGCCTCAGCCACCCGTGGACCCCGTGCCGGTATCATTACTGCTGTGGGGATTGCCGCAGCCCGTTTTTTTCACGTGCTCGGCTCAGGACTGGGACTGGCGTCTTTGTTTACCACCTACCCGGCATTGCAGGACATGGTAAAACTCACCGGGGCAGCGTATCTTCTGTATCTTGCATTCAAGATTGTCCGCAACCGGGAAACAGGAACCAACAAGAAAGTCCGTTCGACGAATTCCGGATCTGATCTTTTGCGCGGATTTTTAACCAACCTTTTAAATCCCAAAGCGCTTCTGTTCTGTGGACTATTGCTGCCGCAGTTTGTTTCACCGGACCGCGGACCCCTGATGGGGCAATTTCTTTTCCTGGGAGTTATACTGGTGCTGTACGGAATGTTTTTTGATATCATTTATGCCTTGCTTGCAAATGGAATGACGCAATACATCGCCAGGAAAATGTCACATATCGGCGACAACATTGAACGCGCCCGCCGCTGGATCATGGCAGGCGTTTTTGCCACTATCGCAATGACACTTTTTGCCGGATAACGATTGGCCCCTTGCGTAACGTGCAGAATGCACCGGCTTGGCCGGTGCATTCTGATGGAAGCGGTTCCCACTGCCGCTCCGCTTTTTTTCAAACCTTTTCCTGAACTATTTTTACTTTTTCATGCTGAGTTCGCCGTATTCTTCACCCATCAAAATGTGTTGATATTTGTCCTTGCCCTTGATTTTCTCGACCGTCAATTTAAACTTTACGTCTTTCTGAAACAACAACACAAAATCCGAACCGCCGAACAGGAAATATCCGAGCATGTCTCCTTTCTTGACCTCATTGTCTGCCGTGACGGCATCTTCGAAATTAACAGAGGATATCTGTGACATGCCAATGGGCAACAACGCCACCAATCCACATTCTTTGGTTTCGATGATGACGCAGCCACGCGTCTCGATATTTTGCCAGCCGGGTTCCGTTGACTCAAGGATATATTTCTTTATCTTGGAATTCCATGTTGTAATGCCGCCTGCGGCATCATCGGCCTCGATAATGCGCGCCTCTTTTATAATTCCGCCCATGGGAAAATGATAGCGGTGATAGTCGTTTACATCAAGAAATGTATGCGTCAATGTCCCGCCGGCAAATACATCCCTGTAAGCGCTACCCTCGCCGATAAGCACCTTTACGGATTTAAAGACATTGGATTTGATGGTGACGCCTTTGTTGGATACAATGTTGGAGTCGCCGTCTATTTTCCAGACACCCTGGGGGGTTGAGTCGGCAGGGGCCGTTACGATCCGCCAGTCATCCTGATCGGCAATCGGACGTTGATCGGGCGATGCCAGATACCTTGCAAAAAAATCGTTGAATGTCTTCCAGTTTGAAGGGTCCTCATACCAGCCTTTCGTAAGTCCGAATCTTTCGTCAGCCAACGCCTTTCTATAGTAATGTTCGTTCCATGAACCTTTCGTGGTCAAATACATGCCCCATTCTTTTGTAAAATTGATCAGCCATGTGCGGTAGGGTTCATGGTATTGCAGCGAATTATTGTAATACCCTTTGCCCTTCAATTCCTTAAGGGGTTGATCGTTAATGAAATAAAAGTAATCCAGGCTCTGATCTATTTGTTCGTACAGCCTGGGATACGGAAGATCCGGCAGGATGGTCCATGGCATGGTCTTGGCCGCCCAATCCACAAAACCATAATATTCTTCCAGTGTTTGGGCGGGATTCGTTGTCCTGTCCGGGTTTTTGCTTTTAGCCATTTC
>PIVQ01000615.1 GCA_003354055.1 Desulfobacteraceae bacterium
AGCACATCCATATTTGCAGTTTTGTTTTTCAGGCTGTTCCAGGCACCGGTATAATAATCGATTCCGGTATAGAATTGAACCGGGGTGGCCAGAGCAAGAAAAAACCAGTTGACCCATGCACCGTGACTCCAGACACCGGTGAGGCCAAAGTCCCTGGACATACTGATAAGAAACAATGGCAGGGCAAAGAGAACGCCGACAAAAAATTTACGCTGCTGATCCAGGATCTCCCGGTTCCGGGCAATTTCCTCGACTTCTGCGGCATTGGCACCGTCCTCGGCAAGGATCAGATCGAATCCGATATCCCTGACTTTTCCCGCAATCGCCTCGACGCCAGTCTCCGAGGCCACATAGGAAAGGGACAGCCGTTCCGATGCAAAGTTCACCCGGGCTGATACCAGACCGGGCACCCCCTTATTCAGGGTTCTTTCGATATTGGCAGCACAATTGGCACAGCTCATTCCCGTAACCGGCACTTCCGCCTCTGCCAAGACCACCTTAAATCCCAGATCCTTAATTTTCTCCACAATCTGTTCCAGGCTGATCTGCGCAGAATCAAACCCGACCACGGCTTTTTCCGCGGCAAAATTCACCTCTGCAAGGGCCACCCCGTCAAGTGGCACAAGGGCTCGTTGAATATTGGCGGAGCAATTGACACAGCTCATTCCGGTAACGGCCAAGGTTACATGCTGCTCTTCCATATTATGACATCCTTATCTGTATCGGTTTGAATTTCCACTATATATGGGTTAAAGGATTTATTCTTTAACCCAGGTCAAAGGGTCCCACTAATATAAGCCTATTTCCCTGAATTGCAAAACCCATTATTTTGCTTTTTAACCGCGTTTGTGTATACTGGTTTAAACTTCCCGTAATTTTTGATTGGTGCAGGACGATTGCCGGCTTTCAGCCGGTGGAAATTATTGCATTGTGGAGGCAGGTGAATATGAAAAATACTATTAGTCATCATATGACCTCTTGGTTTGTTCTGATTATGTTATTTTTTATCAGCCTCCCTGCCAATGCCGGACACCACGATAATATACTGAGATTCGGTCTCCATGTCTCTGCCATGGGAAATCTGGACCCCCATTTTGCAGCAGGTTCCCAAGACAGGGCCTTTGCCGATATGGTCTTTAACGGATTGCTGAGATATGTGCCGGGGAATGCACCGAAAATAGAACCCGACCTGGCTGCAAAGATGCCGGCGTTCCGTATGGAACATGGGAAGCAGGTATGGACCGTTACCCTGCGCAAAGGGGTCATATTTCATAGTGGTCCCTCCACACCGTCATACGAACTGACCATTGACGATGTCATCTTTTCCCTGAACAAATCCGCGGATAAAAAATTCTGTGCCTATGCAGGTGATTATGCCGGTATAACCTTGAAAAAATTAGACCAATACACCCTTGAACTCATTCCGGCAAAACCGATTTCCTCAATTCTTTTTTTCCCGAAACTGACAAATTACGGCGGGGGATTTATAGTCAGCAAAAAAGCCATTGAAACCATGGGGTATGATGCATTTAAAACCCACCCCATCGGTACCGGTCCTTTTAAATTTTCATCCCATGTTCCGGACAAGTTCATTGCCATGACGGCCCACAAGGAATATTTCAGGGGAGAGCCAAAGCTGGCCGGGATCGAAATCCATTTCATGCCGGACCTTACTATCCGAGAGACAGCATTGCGACAAAACCGAATGGACGTCATCATGGGGTCAGGTAAAAAAGGCTGGATCCAGAGCGTTGAAAACCTGCCCGGCATTTCCGTCGATACCCACGGTGCAGGTGAAGTCGGAACCATCCATCTCAACACCCGGATGAAGCCTCTGGATGATATCCGGATCCGAAAAGCCATTGCCTATGCCCTTGGGCGGCAGGCTTTCCTTGACACCACCTCTCCCAAAATTTCCGGCCCTGTTTTTTCCCCGGTACCTGACCGATTCCTGCCCGGAGGGATATCTGAGCAAGAGGCCACCAATTTCAAACTCACCTATGCAAAAAGCCTGATCAAGGCTACGCAATTACTTACAGAGGCAGGCTATGCCAAAGGGTTCACCCTTGATCTGGTCTCTTCGGAAAAACGGGTTTACCGGAGATCCTATGAGGCATTGAGAGATCAATTGGCAAAAATCAATATCAACTGCAATATTGAAGTGGTACCTCACCCTGCCATGCACAAGGCCATTCGCAAAGACCCAAAGGCCATTGTAATTTACTATGCCTGGCGTCCCAATGCAGATGCCTATCTGACCCGTTTTTTTCACTCAGACTCAATAGTCCTGACCGGCCGACGACCGGATACCAATTTTTCCCATTATGCGCAGATTGACAGGCTCATTGAGGCAGCCCGGCTGGAAACCGACCCCAATGCCCAAATCAACCTGTGGGTCCAGGCCCAAATCCGCATTTTAAACGATATGGCCGCCCTTCCGTTCATGTTTATCCAAAACTGCTATGCCAGGGCATCACGCGTTGATTACGGGCATTCCCTTGTGGCAACCATGGCCCTATACCCCCAATTCACGGAAAAAACACACTTAAACCGGTAACAACATCAATGAACACCTATACCAAAATCCTGCTCACCACACTTCCTCTGGTTTTTTTCTTTTTAGTCGCCACTGTGGGTACCACCTACCACTTTTCCAGGTCGGCCCTTCTGGACCTGGGTGAGACCTGGCTGGACACCCGGCTGCACATGGCGGTGGATATCGTAAAGGTTCAGGAAGGCATTCTTCACGAATACGGTCTTGAAGAAATTCCCGCCAGCATTGCCAAAGCCAAGCTTGATGCCATCACCCAGATCCGGAACATCGAAGTGGGAGAACAGGGGTATATCTTTGCCGTGGACCAGGACGGCATCATTGTATTTCATCCCAACAAATACCTTGTGGATACGGATATCGGCCTGGAAACCTGGTTCATGGAAATGACAAAAGGCCAAGGAAGGCTGGTCCTGGATATAGGCGACGAGGACAGCCTGTCCCGGGTTGAATATTTCACCCCATGGAACTGGTATATTCTGGCTGTGGATCCCATGAAAGAGGTATATGGGGTGTCCAAACGGATGAAACCCTATCTGTACTCCCTTGGGATAGTTGCTGCACTAATCATATCCCTGGCCCTCATGTTGTTAACCAGACGACTGACCCGCCCCTTAAAGGCACTGGTGCAGGGGGCTGAGGATATCGGCAAGGGAAATCTGAATACCCGGATACCCCTCCATGCCAACGATGAATTCGGACATCTGGCCAAAGAATTCAACCAAATGGCCTTCCGACTCCAGGACACCCTGACTGCCCTGCAATACAGTGAGGAACATTTCAGAGCACTTATCGAAAATGCCAGCGATATGATCTGGATTCTGGATAGACAGGGAAACTTTGTTTACGTCAGCCCCTCTACCCAGAGGATCCTGGGACATGACTCCCAGGACCTTTTGGGAGAAAATGCCTTTGACTTCATCCACCCCGAAGACAAACCTGCCCTGTATCAACGGTTTGAGATGCGATCAAAATCCCTGGCAGAAGCACACCCCACTGCCCATAGGTTCAAGCACAAACAAGAGTATTGGTGTATTCT
Source organism: Desulfobacteraceae bacterium (assembly GCA_003354055.1). Next base: position 3,591 of record PIVQ01000615.1, read on the forward strand.
GGAGTCCATCAGCAAAAATCTCCTGGACCACCCTGCCATTTCAGGTATGGTTATCAACTCCAGAAATATCACCAAAAGGAAACAGGCGGAACATGCCCTGAAACAATCCCACCAGGAGCTGGAACATAGGGTTCAAGAACGGACCCGCGAACTTACCGTTCTAAATAAAACATTAAACAACGAAATTCAGATCCGTAAAGGGAAAGAGGACGAACTTGCACGGGCCAACCAGGCCAAAAGCAACTTCCTGGCAAATGTCAGCCATGAAATCAGAACCCCGTTGAATTCGGTTATCGGATTCAGTGAACTGCTGGCCAACATGATTACGGACAAACAACAGACAAGCTACCTGTCTGCCATTACCCTGGCAGGTAAAACCCTTCTGGAACTGATCAATGATATCCTTGACCTGTCAAAAATGGAGGCGGGAAAGCTTAAAATAAGCAAAGCACCGATTTCCCTGGATAGCCTTTTCAAGGAGATCTTTCATCTTTTTAATGTCAAGGTCCACGGAAAAGGCCTGGAATTTTCCATTCACACCCCGCAGGATCTGCCGAGACACCTTTTTCTGGACGAAATGCACCTAAGGCAGATCCTCACCAACCTTATTGATAATGCGGTAAAATTCACTGAAAAAGGCAGTATCGCTCTCAGGGTCACAACAATTCCAACAACCATGAATTCAAACGAGTATATTGATATAGAGATCTCTGTACAGGATACGGGAATCGGTATTCCGGAAGACAAGCAGGAACTTGTCTTTGAATCCTTTCAGCAGGAATCTGCCGGCACCAGCAGAAAATTCGGAGGAACCGGTCTTGGCCTTGCCATTTGCAAACAACTTAGCTCTTTGATGGGCGGGCGTAT
>PIVQ01000616.1 GCA_003354055.1 Desulfobacteraceae bacterium
AAACAAAACGTTTGATGGCGGGATGGGAAACCAGCTACCTTGAGAAAGTCATAGGGAAAAAATAATTAAGGATTTTCAATTTCATAGGAAAATCAGATTAGTTACATGCGTCGGCCCTGAATTGCCCCCGGGGCCGGATTGTAATTCCTGCAGTTTCCTGATATGATTCATCATTTTTCAAATAAACCTCTAACCCTTTGGAATTCCATGTTTCTCCCCACCACACCTGAAGAATTAAAAGAGCGCAATATCAAGCAATTGGATATTATTTTAGTTACCGGAGATGCCTATATTGACTCTCCTTTTATGGGGGTCAGCCTTGTGGGACGGGTGCTGGAAGCCAATGGATTTTCAGTGGGTATCATTGCCCAGCCAGACCTGGACACGGACCAGGATATTTCCCGGCTGGGGGAGCCAAGGTTGTTCTGGGGAATTTCCGGCGGTGCTGTGGACTCTATGGTGGCCAATTATACGGCATCCAAAAAATGGCGAAAACAGGATGATTATACTCCGGGCGGGGTCAACAATCGGCGGCCGGACCGGGCCGTGCTCGTATATACCAATCTGGTACGACGGTTTTTCAAAAACACGGTGCCCATTGTCCTGGGAGGGATCGAAGCCAGCCTAAGACGAATTGCCCATTATGACTTCTGGTCCAACCGCATCCGTCGTTCCATTCTCTTTGATGCCAAGGCAGATTACCTTTTGTTTGGCATGGCTCATGCGAGTATTGTCCATCTTGCAAGGGGATTACAGAACGAAAAAGAGGGGATTGAAAATCACTATGCCGTGACGGATATTCCGGGGCTTGGGTTTATTGACAACCAGCCAAAGGGAACAGAACTGCCCTCTTTTGAAGAGGTATCAAGTGATAAATCTAAATACACCGACAGTTTTAAAACCTTTTACGACAACACAGATCCCATAACGGCATCCGCCTTAAGCCAGCGTCACCAGGACCGGTATCTGATTCTGAATCCGCCGGCTCCTTACAGTACCACAGCAGAACTGGACGCCATTCACGAACTTGACTTTCAGCGTGACCTGCACCCTTACTATCAATCCATGGGTAAAGTCAGAGCCCTTGAGACCATACGCTTCTCCATCCCCACCCATTACGGCTGTTACGGAGAATGTAACTTCTGTGCCATCACGGTGCACCAGGGCAGAACCGTTCGCTGGCGGAGCCAAGAATCCATTGTAAAAGAGGCCCGGAGAATGACCCGGGACAAAGATTTTAAGGGATATATCTTTGATCTGGGCGGCCCCACGGCAAACATGTATGGGTATGAATGCAAGAAAAAATTGCAAAAGGGAAGCTGTCCTGACCGGCGCTGCCTCTTTCCCAAACCCTGCCCCACCCTTAAACCGAATCACAAGGCCCAGGTTACCCTGCTTTCCGACATTGAACGTCTGCCGGGCATTAAAAAGGTATTTATCAACTCCGGTATCCGTTATGATTTAATCCTTCAGGACAAAACAAAGGGAAACGCCTTTTTAAAAAAACTGGTCCGTGACCATGTCTCCGGCCAGATGAAAGTGGCACCGGAGCATACGTCGCCCCACGTTCTGTCTCTTATGGGCAAGCAGACCGTAGACGATCTTTTGGCCTTTAAAAAAACCTTTGACAGGATCTCCTCGGAATCAGGCAAAAAACAATTTCTCACCTATTATCTCATCGCGGCCCATCCCGGCTGCACTGCAAAAGATATGGGCAAGCTCAAAGAGTTTACCCGGGAAAAACTTAAAATCAATCCTGAGCAGGTCCAGATTTTCACCCCGACGCCCTCAACCTTTTCCACCCTTATGTATTATACAGGTCAGGACCCGTTCACCCAGGAGCTGCTCTTTGTGGAAAAAGATATCCGGGCCAAGGAAAAACAAAAACAAATGGTCACGGACAAATCAAATCGACCACATAGGTCAGGGTCATCCAAACCCAGGACGAAAAAACCATTTTCCCGTAAAAACAAACCCCATCATTCCAAACGCCGCAGTTAACCCTGACCTGCCGTATCTCTCTGTTTGCATTAAACTAATTTAAGTAGTGATCCCTGTTCAGGGATAAAAATATTGACTTTCACCTTCTAATGGTTTAACCATTAGATATACTGAAAATTTAAATAATAACCACCCCTGCCTAAGAGGAGTGCCCATGACAACCAATCGAATTATCCAGCATCCAGTTCTTGAGGTGCCGGAAAAAGAAAGTATCCCTTTCTACTGGAACAAAACCAAGATGTTTGCGAATCAGGGTGAGGTGATTTCATCCGCCCTGTTTGCCAACAATATTAAAATATTCGGCCATCACCACAAAGACGGCTCGGCTCAGGGAATTTTCTGTGCCAACGGCCAATGCGCCAAATGCACGGTCATTGCCAACGGCATCCCTATAAAAGCCTGCATGACCCGGGTGACGGAAAATATGATTGTTGAAAGTGTGGAAGGACTTCCGGCCCTGCCTGACGTGGATCAGCAACCCGATATCTCGGATATTGAGCATCTCGAGACAGATGTGCTGATCATCGGCGGCGGCCCTGCAGGCCTGTCCGCGGCCATTCAATTGGAAAAGAACGGTATTCCCGCCATCCTTGTGGATGACAAGGACGAACTTGGCGGTAAGCTGGTACTCCAGACCCATAAATTTTTCGGTTCCGTGGAAGACTCCTATGCCGGCATGAGAGGCATGGACATCGGCCGGATGCTGGCCTCAAAGGTTGAAGAGAGCAAATCGGTCCAGGTGTGGAAAGAGAGCACGGTCCTCTATGTGTTCAACGATAAAAAAGTCGGGATACTCAAAGACGGGGTTTATAAAATAGTTACCCCGCGGGTCATCCTCAACGCAGCCGGTGCCCGTGAAAAATTTTTAAGGTTCAAGGGTAATTCTCTGTCCGGCGTATACGGTGCCGGCGCATTCCAGACCCTGGTCAACCGGGATCTTGTCAAACCCACGGAACGCCTCTTTATCATCGGCGGCGGCAACGTGGGCATCATTGCAGGCTACCATGCCCTCCAGGCCGGAATTGAAGTGGTCGGACTCTGCGAAGCCCTGCCAAAATGCGGGGGATACCGCGTCCATGAAGACAAGCTCAAACGCCTTGGGGTTCCGGTATATACAGCCCACTCCATCGTATCCGCCAACGGCAAAGAGTCGGTCTCATCCGTGACCATCGCTGCAATCGACAATACATTCACTCCCCTTGAGGGCACTGAAAAAACCTTTGAATGCGACACCATCCTCATTGCCGTGGGCCTGGAATCTGTAGCCGAATTCACCGAAGAGGCGGAGGCTGCAGGCATAAAGGTATTTTCAGCCGGAGATGCCTCTGAAATCGCCGAAGCCTCATCCGCCATGTTCAACGGTAAAATATCCGGCCTGGATATTGTTAAATATTTCAAGCCGGATGCCCAGGACATCCCTGCTGCCTGGTATGAAAAGGCAGATATCCTCAAATCCCATCCCGGCCCTGTTCAGGAGATCCTCACCCCGGAAACTTCCGAGGGTGTCTTTCCCGTTATCCACTGCAAGCAGGAGATTCCCTGCAACCCCTGCTCAACGATCTGCCCGGAGAAATCCATCCTTATGGACGGAGACCCCATTAAAGGGCGGCCCATATTTGACGGCAAATGCAAAGGCTGCATGAAATGCCTGGCCATCTGCCCGGGACTTGCCATCACCCTGGTGGACTATCGCAAAGATCCCGAAAATCCTGTGGTTTTCCTGCCCTATGAAATCTCAAACTTTGATGTGGCCAAGGGAGACACCATTGCCTGCGTGGATGTGGACGGGAATCCCCTGGGTGAGTTTACCGTTCTGGGCGCCCGCCCCACTAAGGACAGCAACAACACCTGGATCGTAAGAGCTCGCGTGCCTGCAGACATTGCCAAACGTGTCGTGGCATTCACCGTTCAGGAAAAAGCCGTATCAGAACCCACCACAGAAAAAATCCCCCTGGACCACATTGATGACGATGAAATCATCTGCCTGTGCGAACGTGTCACGGCAGGCGAGATCAGGGATATGGTCAGAAAAGGGGCCACGGACATGAACCAGATCAAGGCGGTAACCCGCTCCGGTATGGGCCCCTGCGGCTACAAAACCTGCGAGAACCTCATGACCCAGATTTTCCGGGCAGAACAGATTGCCCAGAAAGATATTGTGAAAAATGTACGGCGGCCCCTGTTTGTGGAAGTTCCCCTGGGTAAATTTGCCAATGGAGGTAAATAATGGAAAATTTTGATATAATAATAATCGGAGCAGGTTCTGTAGGCGTTCCCACATCCCTGGCCCTGGCTGAAAAAAAAGTAAAGGTTCTGGTCATAGATGCCCTGGCATCTCCGGGCCAGGGACAGAATAAAAAAGCTATCGGCGGTATCCGGGCCACCCATTCGGACAAGGGAAAGATCTCCATCTGCCAGAGAAGTATTGAAATCTTTTCCACCTGGGAAGAGACC
>PIVQ01001439.1 GCA_003354055.1 Desulfobacteraceae bacterium
AAACAGCACCCCCTCCCGGTCTCCGGGAACATTGGTGGGAGCAAGCTCCTTAATTGCCAATTTTCGGGCCTCGGTAATAACCTGCTCAAGGGTTTTTCTATCAAGCCCCTCAAACTTGGGGTGGTTTAAAATCTTTTCACCTTCAAGCTGCTCAAAGATCACAAAATCAACATCGCGTCTGTCTGCAAGTTCGTGGGCCATACTCGTATCTCCCTATACCCTGAGGATCAAATATTTTTTGGGGCCAGTATATCCTGGTCTAACCCTGCCTCCCCCTAAAAAGACCATAAAACACTTTTCCTGAACAAAACAGTAAAGTCTTGCTCTTTTAATGTCAAGAAAAATATTGTTTAACTATATAAACAATTAGATTTTACATATATTTTTTATATATAACCTAATATATCAATATATTAGAGCAAGTATTTTTTTTAAGGCCAATCTTTTTTATAAAAGCCGTTAACCAGGTATTTTTGCGATATCTTAGGTTATATCTGAAATCCGAAGGGGAATTGACTTCTTAAAAGGGCTAAAAAAAACGAATAGTTTTTAATTATTTGCGAAAATAAATAGCGGGACTACAATATTAATCTAAAATTTAGTGTAAAACTTTTTTTAAGGTTGGAAATTCAAACTATTCCATTGGCTGCAAATCATTTTGCTGCATACTACAAATTATTTGCTTGCAAAATTACGGCAGCGGACCTGAATACAAACCATATTAAAGAGAGTGCCGCTGTGTTCCCTTATTAATGTGATTTGGAAAAACCTGAAAAAATCGACAAGCCACAAGATCTGGTCTCTGACGATTCTCTTCCTTAAATCAGTTTTGACGGTTTCTATATAGTGGCTGACCGAAAACCCGTGCTTGGATGAAAACTTGCCCATATGCAAGGCGTAACCTAAAGGTCAGAAACCAAAGAAAATCTAAAACCGGAGTGTACTCTTGTACATGAGGCCCGGTTTAATAATTTGGCAGACTTTCGCAGCAACGCGGCAGATGGGTGAGTTTTCGTTCAAGCACTATATAAGAACATCAATTTGATCGAAGTTGTGACTAATTATCCCTGTCGAGAGATTTCAAATCTCCAA
>PIVQ01001440.1 GCA_003354055.1 Desulfobacteraceae bacterium
TTGAATTCTATTCTGTTTTTTCCAGAATACCAAGCCCAGCCTTAATCCGCTCTTGCTCAACAAGATATTCAATATGCTTATCAAAGTTCTCTTTGTTAATGGCTATTACAAAATTGTCAAGAACTTCATTGACCACATCCATGAACTCACCATCTTTTCTTTTGGAGAGCACCATCCCTTCCAAGGCTTCTGCAGAATCATCAAAATACTTGTCATCTGGCAAAATTTCTAGAATCCACTCCTGCAAAAGAAGTCTCTGGCGAAGCGACAGCTTTTCATCGATGATAGGAGATGGCTCGCCCATCGGCTCATCCAACAGATAGTCGATATGCTGTTCAAATGCGTTGTCGAAAGCACCTTGAGACTCAGCAGCCAAAAGTTGATCCTCAAGCTCATCGTAGTATTTTTGTCTAAGCTTTCTGTTGGGTATGAGAATGCGCAATACTTTTTGCAGCTCCTTATCTTGATCATCTGTGAAACCAGTTGCTGGGTCAAAACCAAACATCTCAGCAAGTTTTTGCTGACCAGGTGTACGAAAACTTGTATCCTCCAGGACTTTCTTACGCCTTTCTTGCCTTTCTTGATTTCTCATAGTTTTTTCCTCTTACTGTGGCATTGTTTCTGGTGCTTTTAGTCCAATATTTTCCAGAATATTAGCGGCTGATTTCAAACCACCTGATCGTCTTTCCTTTGGCTTAACTGATTGCACTTGATGGCGAGTGCCATAGCTATTCTCTCCAAGATTTTCCACTTGTTCTGATGCTGTATCCTCCGCCTCGGCACTTGTGGCATTCTCCCTCTGCTGTTCTTGCCACTTTTTCAGGCCTTCAAACATCCTTCGTGCAGCACTGCCATCTCTTTCTTCCTGCTTGAGACGTTGGTATTCTGCCTCTTCGATATCCTTTTGCTTTTTGATCTGCACACCAGATTCTGAAAACTTATAAAAACCTTTTGGGGTACGCCAATTTCGGCAGGCAAGTATACGCATATTGCGGGATACAACATGTTTGAAACAGCTAATATCCTTGTGTTGCAATGGCTCTAGGATTGAAAATTTGAGCTCTTCAAACAGCTGCACTGGGGAAGAAATTT
>PIVQ01001441.1 GCA_003354055.1 Desulfobacteraceae bacterium
TATAGAGCCTTAATTGTTCAAATAACAATAGTAACCCCCATACATAAGAGTACCGAATTCCAATGATTATAGAAGATGCCATAGAAGTCCTGAAAATAGAAGCCCAGAGTTTGCTCAACCTTACTGAAAAGATTGGTGTCTCATTTGAAACACTTGTCAATGATATCTGTTCATCCCCCGGCAGGGTTATCATTTGCGGGATTGGGAAATCAGGTCTCATCGGCAGAAAAATTGCCGCCACCCTGAGCAGTACAGGTACAAACTCTATGTTTCTTCATCCTGTGGAAGCGGTCCACGGAGACCTGGGCATGGTTAGCCGGGATGATGTGGTGATTGCCATATCAAACTCCGGAGAAACCACTGAGCTGAATCTTCTCCTCCCTGTGATTAAGGAAGTCGGCTGCCGCCTGGCGGGGTTTACCGGTAAACTTAACTCAACCATGGCTGGGTTTTGTGATCTTGTGATTGATACCGGGGTTGAAAAAGAGGCCTGTCCCCTAAACATGGCCCCCACCTCTTCAACAACGGCACAGCTGGCTATGGGAGATGCCCTGGCCGTTGCATTGATCAATAAGAAGAATTTTAAAGAATCCGATTTTATCCGGTCTCATCCGGGTGGTGCCCTGGGGCAGCGTCTCCAATGCCGGGTTGGTGAGCTTATGCTGGAAATAAAATCCGCCCCCTGCATCGAGGCCGGTGCAACAATGGCGAGGGCGGTTAAGTGCATGGATGAGTTCCGCTTGGGAGCTGTATTGGTTCTTACCGCATCAAAAGAATTATCCGGAATTCTAACCGACGGAGACATTCGTCACTGCATTGCCGAAGGTGGTATGGATTTTAACAAAGCACTGGTCGATGATGTCATGACAAAATCCCCCCTTTCCCTGAGTCCCCAGTCTTTTTTATACGATGCTCTTAATCTGATGGAGAGGCACGAGATCACGGTTTTGCCCATAGTGGGAGACAACAACCGGCCTGCAGGGCTGTTGCATCTCCATGATATCCTGGGTAAGGGAACTTTTAAATTCAACGGAGGCAGTCAATGAGATTTGGTGATTTCAGCACAGAGATACCCACCCTTGGCGAGGCCAG
>PIVQ01001442.1 GCA_003354055.1 Desulfobacteraceae bacterium
TGGCTTTGAGACCCCCAAATTTCATTGTGAGATTTTTTACGTTTAGTATCGGTTCCATAGATTTAATCTTCTGCTTTTTCAAATTTATAGGTTTTTCTGACACTCTTGATCAACCCCTCCGGTTTGAATACCATGACAACGACCTGCAACGCACCAAATACAAGCATTCTGTATTCAGCCACGGCCCGAAGGTATTCAGGCAGCAGGATCAGGACCAGGGCACCGGCAATAACGCCGATGGCAGAGCCCATACCGCCGATGACCACCACGCAGAGAATGGTGATGGATTCCCAGATGGTAAAGGACATGGGATTGATATAAGAGGTTTTGGCCGCAAATACAACCCCGCCCAGACTGGCCCAGGTGGCGCCTAATGCAAAGGCGGTCAGCTTGGTCTTAAACTTGTCGATACCCATTGCCTGGCAGGCAATTTCATCGTCCCTCAGGGCAATCCAGGCCCGGCCGAGCCGTGAATTTTCCAGCCGGTTCACAAAGAAGACGGTCATGAGCACCAGGGCGATCACAATAAAGTAAATATAAATAACCGAATTGTGCTGGTTCATTTCCATGCCGAAGAAGCCCGGCGGAGGAATATTGGGAATCCCTCTGGGACCGTTGGAAAAATCATCCCAGTTTTCAAGAATGATACGGATGATCTCACCGAATCCAAGGGTAACAATGGCCAGGTAATCACCGCGCAACCTTAAGACCGGGTAACCGAGCAGGGTGCCGAACACGGCACCGAGTACTGCTGCCAGGGGAAGCACTACCCAGAAACTGAGACCGAAGTGAAGGTTGAGCAGCGCATAGGCATATGCACCAACCGCGTAAAAGGCCACATATCCCAGGTCCAGAAGACCTGCCAGCCCCACAACGATGTTCAGACCCAGTCCCAGCATGACGTAGACCAGGGCCGAGATCATGATGGAGGTGTGGTACATGGGAAGGACAAAGGGATAGACCAGGAAGACGACGGCTACTGTCAGCAGAAAGGGCAGCCTGATCTTCTCATGATTCAGGAAACGATGAACCATAGGTACATCGTCTTTGGTGTCGGATTTTTGTCTTTCTTCTTTTAGACGTAAAAAAT
>PIVQ01001443.1 GCA_003354055.1 Desulfobacteraceae bacterium
GTATTTGATTTGTACTTCGTTTAAAGGCCTTGCCAGTTTTCGCTGGTTCCCGATTGTGATAACAATAATGTTAAGAAATTTGGTGCTCATCATGAATGAGGTTGGATTTTTAGTCATTCGCTGTTTCCAACCAGGCAGAAGTTCTCCGGTGTTTTCTACATATAGTTTGAGATCCCGTTCCATTAAACGCCAAATCAAAAGTGCAAGTAAAAGAATCAAACCGAGTACTTCGATCCGTTCCGGCTTTTTCAGGAAAATTGCATTGATAATAGCCGGGTCTTTTAGAAATCCAAAATTTTTTTCAATGCCATCCTGATTCTTGTATAACCGAAGAAGATTTGCCATTGACCATTCTTGTTCTTTGTTATTAACCGGAACATTTGTGATCAAAACAAAACATCCTGCCTCAAGTCTGAGTTCTTCTATTTTTTCAGGGTCCTCTTCAACCTTGACTATGAGGTTATAATCAAAGGATTTTGGTACCCTCTGTTCCCCATTTTTCGGGCGCCCCCTGCCAAAGCGTGGCATTTTAGACACCTCGACACTCATATGATGAAGACTCTTTCTGGCAAGATTAATGAGACTGGCAGCGGCAGCATCTGCGTCAGGACGGCACTGAAACGCAACTTTTGTAATCTCTTTTATCTTTTTATCAAGATTGGCCTTGTCAGTTTTCAGCATCCGATCAATACGTTTTTGCCGTCTTCTGTCATGGGCGCTGGAATGGATCACTACAGCGCGGTGGGACTTCCCATCAACTGTGACATTCGAGTCAAAAGCCCGATAGTGTGCCGGGGGACGTTTTTTACTTCCAGTGCCTTTGGAAATTGCACCTATTTCTTCCCAGTTATCTGCATCAACTGCTTCACGGATGACTCGCCCACATTCTTTGAAATTGGCCGGAAATCGACTCAGGAAGCAGATCTTATTTTCTTCAGCTTTCGCTATATTTTTCTCTGTGACAAAGGCGGAATCGGCTACATAGATGGACGCACCACAATCAACTCCATGTTTTGCCATGTAGGCAGATACATTGGATAAAAGTTTATTATTCAATGTCTTGTCGGAAGAATTGCCATCCTCGGTCTT
>PIVQ01000617.1 GCA_003354055.1 Desulfobacteraceae bacterium
CTAAGCTTGACTATTTTTCAGGTGTTCCTTATCCTTTTACGTATTGTTCGTTTCTTGGATAAACATGATGCAAAGGAGACAACCATGTACGAAATCATTGCGAACCCTGAAGACTATCAGATTGATCATCTCATCAACGGAACCGGAAATGCTAACATCGAACTTACTCAGGAAGAACGGGAGTCATGGGCAGGAGAAATTGTCAACTTTAGTGAAAGATTAAACGAATTTGCAAAAAAGGCCAATGAAATGGCCAAAATTCTTTCTTCCAAGGACAAAATTTCAGCGACACCAGCATCATTGAAGACGCTGAAAATTCAGCTTTTCATGATCAATGATTCCCTGAATTCTGCCCTTCAAATTGCAGATAAGCTCGAAGCTGATATCGTAAAAAAATAAGGCCAGAGGTACTCACTAGTACCCAAAGGGCACTCAAAACTAAAATGATATAGTCCTACCAGCTCGGCAGCGAAGCTGCCGAGCTGGTCACATTTAAAGATTACCCTGGCATTTCTGCCGCAACAGATGATCCGTCAGCACCAGTGCGAGCATGGCTTCACAGACCTTGTTTATTCTGGGGATGGCGCAGATATCGTGACGTCCCTTGGTGGATATCATGGTGGCCTGTCCGTTTTCTTTCAGAGTTTCCTGGGGTTTCAGGATAGAGGGAATGGGTTTGACATGAACCCGTACAACAATATCTTCCCCGCTGGATATACCGGCAAGGATACCGCCGGCATTGTTTGATTGAAATCCATCCAGGTTCATGGCATCGTTGTTCTCTGAGCCTTTTAGCTCTGCAGCACTAATACCTGCGCCTATTTCCACAGCTTTTACAGCACCGATACTCATCATGGCCCTGGCTATTTCACCGTCCAGCTTATCAAACACAGGATCCCCAAGTCCGGGCGGCACATTCTTAGCTTTAATTTCAACTATTCCACCTAAGGAATCCCCTTCTGATTTTACCTGGTTAACCCGTTCCTCCATGGCTTTGGCCGCATCGGCATCCGGTGTTTGAAAAGGATTTTGCCCTATGACGGCCTTGTCAAAGGTTGTGGCGTGAATTCCTCCCAACGCCAGGGTATATGCCTCAATGGAAATATTATGTGGATCCAGTATCAGTTGGGCAACCGCCCCGGCAGCTACACGGGCCGCTGTTTCCCTGGCAGATGCCCTGCCCCCGCCCCTATAGTCACGGATTCCGTACTTTTGTGTATAGGTAAAATCCCCGTGGCCCGGTCTGAATACATCGGCAATGTCTGCATAGGACCTGGATTTGGCATCCTTGTTTTCAATGAGAATCATGATGGGGGTGCCGGTTGTCTTCCCTTCAAAGGTGCCGGAGAAAATAATGGGGTTGTCCGGTTCTTTGCGCTTGGTGGATGCAGGCCCCTGCCCGGGTTTCCGTTTATCCAGGGCTTTTTGAATGTAGCTTTCGTCAATGGAAATACCTGGAGGGCAGCCCTGGATCACGACGCCTAAGGCCTTTCCGTGTGATTCTCCAAAGGTTGTGATCTGAAAGGCTTTGCCAAAGCTAGAACCGGTCATGGTCAAGTCTCCTTTTGATAAGGATTGCCGCTTCCTCAGGGGAATGGTCGGCCGTATTAATGGAAATGGTTGCTATATCCTCATACAGAGGGGTGCGCAGGTCAATCATTTTTCTGGTTTCTTCTTTCAGGCTGTCACGGGTAAGATCAGGTCTGGAGTCAGCCGTATTTGCATCTACAACTAATCGTGCCATCAGGGTGTCCGCATCTGCATGGAGCCAGGCACAGATTCCTGCCTCCTTCAGATAATCCCGGTTAATTTCAGCCAGGAGAATACCACCGCCCGTGGCTACCACTGGTGACGTTGAAAGATCAATAGACACTAAGGTTTTGGTTTCCTGCTGCCTGAAATAGTTCCAGCCATGTTGTTCCACCATTTTGGTAATAGTGGTTTTTGTACTGGACTCAAGGGTTTGGTCTGTATCCAAAAAGGGACGGTTCAGCATCTTTGCCAGTAACCTGCCTGTAGTCGTTTTGCCCGTGCACCTGTAGCCTATTAAAAATATAGGAGTCATCAACATTTTTCCTTAGAGGGTATCATAAATCTGCCAGTAGGTTGGAAAGGATTTTTCAACACATGAGGGATTTTCAATTTGCATACCTTCTACCTTAAGCCCTGCCACGGAAAATGCCATGGCTATGCGGTGGTCGTTAAAGGTGTTGATCGTGGCCCCTTTGGGGGTTCCCCCTGTGATCTCCATGGAATCAGGGCTCTGACTGGTTTGGATTCCCATTTTTTCAAGCTGGGAGCAGACCGCATCAATACGGTCGCACTCTTTGACCCTGAGATGACCGATGTTTGAGATCCGGGTGGTACCATTGGCAAAGGCTGCCACAACAGCGATGGCAGGCACGGCATCAGGCGTATCTGACATATCAACATCAACTCCCTGAAGGTCTTGGCCCTGAACAGAAATCACCTGCCCCTGTCGGTCTACCCTGCAGCCCATTTTTTCGAGAATATTGATTTGATTTAAGTCTCCCTGAAGGGAATCGGCCAGAATATTGTCGACTCCGACCTTCTTTCCGGTAACTGCACCTGCAGCCCAGAAATAACCGGCATTGGACAGATCCGGCTCCACCACGCGGGTCCCGGGCACATAGACTTGATTTCCAGGAACTTCATAGCGGGTCTCTGAAATGCGTTCTGCAATTACATTGAATTGCTTCATAACATCCAGAGTGAGGTCAATATAGGGTACAGAGACAGGCGGTCCCGGCAGGTCTATCACAAGTCCCTGTTCGAACAACGCCCCTGCCATAAGAAGTGCAGACAGGTATTGGCTTGATTTGGAACAGTCAATCAGGGTTTTTCCACCAAGGCGGCTGCCTCCCTGGATCACCACCGGCGGGGTTCCCTGGTCGTTTCTTGAATACGCTGTAATCTGGATCCGTTCCAACGCCTCCAGCAGTTCGTTCATCGGCCGTTCGCACATGCGTGTGTCGCCGGTCAGGGTATAGGCAGACTCTCCCAGCGCTGCAATCCCTGCAAGCAATCGCATGGAGGTCCCTGAATTGCCTAAGTAGATGGGCGCGTCATAGGGAACAGGTTTACCGTCAAATCCTGTGACTTCAACGCAATTGTCTGAAATTTCATTAATATCAGCTCCCATATATCCAAGCGTCTGGCAGGTCAAGGACAGATCTTCGCTTTTCAGGGCATTGTGAATTTTAGATTTTCCTTTGGCCAGGGCTGCACAAATCATCATCCGGTGGGAAATGCTTTTTGAGCCCGGAATCTGGACAATTTGATCTGATATGGATTTTGGGTGCAGCTGTTTCATAATGTTCTCCTTAGAATTTTCTGTTTTCCAGTACCGCGTGTCTCATGAGTTCAGTAGCAGGTTTTATACCGGTCCATAGTGTGAATTGGGCGGCTGCCTGGGCAACAAACATGGACAGTCCGTCAATGGTAATGCAGTTTTTGGATTTGGCTGTTTTAAGCAGGCAGGTCTCAAGAGGCGTATACACAACATCCATAACCACCATGCCTTGGTAAAGTGCCTGTTCCGGGAAAGAAAGAACTTCTGTGTCAGGTACCATGCCAAGGCTTGTGGTGTTGATTATCACATCAGCTTTAATTTCTCCAGCTGCGTCCATGGGTACAAACGTACCTGCAACATGGTCAGCCAGCTCTATCCCTTTTGCGGAGGTTCTGTTGACGATGGTGATGCAGCCACCTTCTTTGGCAATGCCGTGAGCAACAGCTCTTGCAGCTCCCCCTGCCCCGACAATACATATCTTCTTACCATTGATGCCGTGTTCCCGCAAAGGGGCAACAGCTGCTTCGCAGTCTGTATTATACCCCATAAGTCTTCCCTTTTGATTGACTACCGTATTGACCGCTCCGATAATTTCGGCCATGGGATCAATCCAGTCCAGATGGTCTATGATGGTTTCCTTAAAGGGAATAGTCACGGAGGCACCTAGGATATTGAGGGTACGGATTGCTGCCACAGTCTCTTTGATATCATCAGATGCAAAGGCCAGGTAAACTGCATCAATATTTTTGTCTTTAAAGGCGGCATTATGAATCACCGGGCTTTTGGAATGAGAGACCGGGTTGCCGAGCACACAATAAAGTGAGGTTGCGGCCGTGATCATATGGGCTCCTCTTTGACAAATACCGGGTAAGACCCCAGTATTTTCAGGGACAAAGTGTCAGCCTTGATCTCGTCAATGGTCCTGGCAACCAGTTCATCTTCGATATGGCCTTCAATGTCCATGAAAAAATAATAGCTCCAGTTCTGGTGGCGGGTAGGCCGGGATTCCAGCTTGAGCATATTCAAACTATTACTGTCTATCGGGGCCAGTGCCTTGAATAATGAGCCGGGGGTATGAGCGGTTGCAAACATAATGGATGTTTTGTCATTGCCGGT
>PIVQ01001444.1 GCA_003354055.1 Desulfobacteraceae bacterium
GGGCCAGGTTCAATTGTATTTCGGATTTTGTAATGGCATTGTCAATTCGTCCCCCCACCCAAAGGGGTTGAGCCAGCTGCAGCAATGCCTCGGAGTCGTTGTTGCCTTCTGTTTCCGCCTGAAGGGTAATGGCGGGCAACCGCTGCAATTTTTCCGATGTAAGGCTTCGCTCAAAGGCATTGACTTTATCCCTTTCTGCAAGGATCCTTGGATTCTTTTCAAGGGTGTTATTAAGGGCCGAAAATATCCCTGACGAATCGTCAGTCGGAATTTCCTGGGCAAAGGACGGTAAAGAAGAAGCAATAAGAAACCAGATAACACTTAAAAAAATTAAACGTTTCAATGGAATTCACCTTTCATAGTGTTAAGGGTATATTAAAAAGGGAGATTTGAATTTGTTTCAGCCGCAGAAACATTCTTCCGTGGCTGTGTCAAGAGATCATGCTATTGTGGTTATGGGGGGGGGCAAAATAATTGGAACGCTGTTTAAACAGGGATGATATTTTACCTTACTCAAGGTAAAAGAAAATGAAACAGCCTTTGAAAGGCGAGAAAAAGAGATCCGGATTAAGAACTAAGGATCGGCTCCAAAATTACTTGATCTTTTGTTTTCAAAATACCCAGTCTTTCAAGGGGTTTTGGAAATAATTTAGATCAAGTTATTTTGTAACGATTCCTAAAAACAACAGGGATCGTAGGTTATTTGCTTAAGGAATTCAGGTCATTAAATTGACCATGGAATCTTTTTTGATTTTAAATGAATGACTGAGCACATAGCTCCGCCTTTTCGCCTACATGAAAATAGATAAATTAATGTAAATTAACGGATTACTATAAGTAGTATCAGAGGATCGCATGAAAAATCAATAGGGGAAACCCTTAGAAAATCAATCTTTTTTGTCATACGGCCCTTAAAGTTACGATATAAGAATCGTAGATTGTGATCAGCAAGGTTGATTTCTAGTCCTTTATAAAACCCAGCCGGTTGTCAAACGCAATAGGATAGCCCAGAATAACACTCCATTTTTCAGCGGTTTTTTCAAAAAAATCTGTTGTTTTCAGGTTTTCGAATGCCTCTTGCCAGGCA
>PIVQ01000067.1 GCA_003354055.1 Desulfobacteraceae bacterium
TCGGCCAGCCGCTCCCACAAAAATCCGCCGAAACTACTTCTTAGCTTCGGAAGCAAATTTTTTGCCCTCCGTGAATTTTTGGGCGAAGTAGTCCTTCATTGCAGCAGGATCGAAATTCAGAAGGGTTCCGCCAGCTTCGAAATGCTTAACAAAAACCTTGCCGATGGCGTAAGTGGCGCCACCGCCGAGAGCGCTCATGGTGAGGGCGCCGGTGGTCCACCCGACGATGGGCACGACTTTCAAGAGGGAAAAGACGGCGGGCGTCATGGAGACGGGAAGGACGCCGCCAAGTAGACTTGCGATAATGGATTTACCAACATTTTTGCGGAAAGGAACGTCGTAGAGCTTGGTAAGCCTTGCGACCATCTCCAGTTGAATGCTGCCAAGGCCCACCACGTCTACCAGGGGAATGGGTATCAGCCCCAACCCCACAGATGCAATCACCCGGTTCTTAATAATCCTGCTGGATTCTGCAAGTTTGTCAATTTCCACGATACTCTCTTCAACCTTCTCTTCAACCTTCTCTTCAACTTTCTCTTCAAACTTTTCTTCAAACTTCTCTTTAACCTTTACCATACTAACCTCCTGTGTTTTTTACTGCTCGATGTTTGGTTTTTGAATCTATTTTTCCCAAAAATACATTCAACCCACGCTCATCCCTGCCGCTTCCACACCATTGCGCTTTTGTCAGAGATGCCCCCCTTTTTAGGCTTAGGAATCGTTACAAAACAACTTGATCTAAATACCCTGAAGGGCAGAAGCTTATTTCCAAAACCCCTTAAATGGGTATTTTTACAAAAGACCCCAACTGAGTATTTTGAAAACAAAAGATCAAGTAATTTTGAAGCCGATCCTTAGGCCTTATCATTGCCAGGCCGCCGCCGGTCCGATGCCAACACTAAACAAAGTCCAACAAGGGGAGTCAGAAGAAGTGATGCGAAGAAGTACCCCCAGAACCCTAATTTCCGATTAATACCCATCAACGCCACGATCACGCTCAATACAATGATAATAAGAAGTGGCCCCATCATTCTATTACCTCCGTTTGCTGCACCGGTTTGAAAACCGCCGGATATTTATTTTTGTCACGATGTGACTTGCCTCTATTGTCTATTGGGAGGGGCATTTGTTCTCTCCCGGTATTCCCCTGATCAATAGCGAACGGATCAACAGCGGGCGTTCTTGGTTCCGGGGCAGGGTCAGCCTGATCCGGCGTCTCACTTTGCAAGTCCTTGGAACCATGCTCCGATTCCGCCAGGGGGAGGGGCACCGATGGGTTAAGGGTGCCTTCCGCGTTGAAGATGATCGGCAGTCCCCCCTCGCCGGAACCCACTACGATGACCTTGCTGTTAGGAGACTTGGCCAACTCAAGGGTGGCCATGATCCCCTTCCATTTTAAAAGGTTAGGAGAAAGGCTCTCCGATACGATATTCTGGTACTGGCGAATGCCGATGGCCTCATTCTTTTTTCGGATAATCTCGGCTTTCGCCTTCTTGATCTTGTACTGGTACTCCAGATATTGCTGCTGCTGGCGTAGTTTCGCCTCGATGGCCGTGTTGATGAGGGCAGGCAACTTGATGTTTTTCACAATCAGGGCGTCGTAGATAATTGGGATGCGTCCCGTCTCCTCAATCGCCTCAACGAGCAGTTTGTCTTGAATCAAGTGCCGTGCCGTAGTGTAGAGTTGTTCCGGAAGATATTCTCCCACGACCTCCCTAACCGAGGAGATGGTCGCGGGGATGATGATCTTCCGTTCGAAATCCGGCCCTACCCTCTGGTGAAGAATCGGTGTTTTTTCCTTGTCTAAATAATAGCGCACGGAAACATTCACCTCAATGGTGAGTCCGTTCTGACTCAGAACGTTGACCACCTGCTTCATCTCCTGGATTCGGACATTGTAAATATACATGTCATTCCACGGCCAAATGATATTGAGGCCCTCAGTATAGACCCTGTCAGTAACCGTCCCTTTGTCGAAGATGCGCCTGAAAAGAACACCCGTTTGTCCAGGATAAATGGTAATGAAGATCATATCCCAGAAGAACAGAACAAGAAACAACAGAATCAGCAGTACGGTGATGATCGGTCCAACATTATTCCTGACAAATTGCTTAATCCTCATCTATATAACCTTTTAGAAGGTATCCTGGCAATAGTGTGTTTATGGTTCATTCAGTTCCGCGCCAGTAGCGGTCCAGGCATGCTTCGATACATTGGACCTCCTTCACGGCGCATTCCGACCCGTCATTTGCCTCATTTGATTCTTCCCCTCGACACATGGAGTAGGCCAGAGGGCACTCCTGAACACAGAGCACGAATTTGCCCATGCTGGGGGAGGACTTGATATTCTTCCGCGCTAATACAAGAATATCGGTCAAATACTGTTTCCTGCATATTTTCAGGCGCATGGAAAGGTTGGACAGGCCCTCATAGCAGTCGTTTCTGGCATTCACCTCGGCCTTAAGTTCCCTTTCAAGTTCGGACAGCTCAACCCCTTGAATCATTTCGTAG
Organism: Desulfobacteraceae bacterium; assembly: GCA_003354055.1. The sequence continues at coordinate 2,512 of PIVQ01000067.1, forward strand.
CCCATCACCATTCGCTCATAGAAATCCCAAGCGCTCTTTTCCTTCTGAAAGGGGTTCGTAAGCGCGAAGAAAAGGGTTGCTGCCGCCAGGAGCGCTGTCGCCATCTTCCAGCTGATTTTCGAATTAATACGCAATGCCATTGGAGCCCTTATTTTCAGAGGAAATGCTCCTTATTACCCGGTCGAAGAGAGGGAAATATCTGCCGTTGTGCGAAATAGCCATAGTGGTCTTGCCCTCTGCTTATAGAGCTTTTCTAATAAACCCCAGCTTTTCCTTAACAAAAAAACGTGTTGATAACAACGTTAAAAAAGTATCTATTCAAATTTCCTTGTATTCCCGTTCGCTTTAAATACCTTCTGTTTTTTCAACTTCTTCCCAGAATGTGCCCATTATAAGGTGAGCATTTGTTTTGTTTTCAACGATACTTACTGCTGCGTCATTAATTGTCTCAACTGAATTTACAAACGCAGAAGTGTACTCAATCGTTTTATTAATGTCCGAATAATTAAAACGATCGTTTTGGACAATTTTTCTAAACTTTATAAGCGATCTTCGGAAGTTTTCAATCGCAATTGCAAATTGTTTTTGTAAAGAATCTACTTGTCGATATATGTTTCTCAGTCCACTTTGATCCTTTCTCAATGCTTCTCTTCTGGCATATTCTTTAGATCGTACTGTGTGGTTGCTGGCTTGGTATTCGTGGACACTTCCCGCTCCTAATACCCAGGTGAAATTCAGCATAACCTCGTCCTCTGATGTATCTGTACCGTCCGTCTCCGTGTCCGTAAAAGTATAATCAAGTGAGACCGTCGGAAGTAGTTTACTTGCACTTATTGATTGTCTGTTTTCTTTTGCCGCTAAAATATCTAAATTTGAAGTTTTATTAGAAGCTCCTTTTTCAAGTGCAATTTTATAAGCCTTTTCTGCGGAATCCGGTAACGAGAAAAAATTCTGTAATTTCTTACTTAAATTTTTCCCATAACTTTTGGAATCATATCTGTCATCTGTTAAGTTTTCCAAAAATCCCTCCCAGCTTGCATTATGTTTATCAAGCTTGAAATCATCATCAAGTTCTCTATTGATAAGAAGGAAATATGAATCGTGTAAATTATTAATACGTTGTTCTAACTGGTTGGCCTTAACCAGATTAGAGCCCTTTGATAATTCTATCCTTGTTTTGATCTCTTCTTTTCTCTCTATTGATAATTCAGAGTTATCAAGTTTCTTAAGAATTTTATCCAAGAAAAGATTTGTATTTTTTATAACCAAAATAGCAGTTAGATAGCTACTACGTTTTTCTAGAATATTTAATATCTCATTGGCCTTTGATTGTTTTAAAAGATTGAGCCGTTCTTCTACAGAATCTCTTGTGTATTTTAAACCTCGTGCTATGAAAAAAGAAGTGAGATTTAAAGATGCTCCAGCAACTATGACATCAACGTCTGTTTCAGTGTTTACTCCACTAGTCTCTTCATCGATAGTGCCTGAACTGAATGTTGAATTGAAATTCAACATACTATAAAGAGTACTTTTATAAGTGTAATCAAGTGACTTGACGTTTTCATCGAGAGACAAGATCCCCGGATAGGTCTTAGTTACTTCAGTCATGGCTTTTTTTGTTGACGATTGGTTGTCAATGGTTTCGGCAAGTGCATTCCCTATTAAGAAAATGATTCCTATAATTATCAATGAAATTTTTAGTCTTAACATATTTATCTCCTTGATACCTTTACACGACTATAGTGATTTTCCTGGCTCATATCTATAAGCCAACTTTTTACTCGCTTCTTCTATAAAACCTCATGACTACAGCATATCCTTCGGCGTTTTTCTAAATAAATTCTTCGATCAGTTTAACACTTCTATTTTCACTCTCTCTTTGTTTAAATATTCTGGACATTTCCAGGGCTTTTTCTCCAAAACTACGCTCATTTTCCATTCTTTTGATAAGTGAAAATAATTTTCTGTTATTTATACTTTTCAATTTTTCACTCAAACCGACTCCATGGTAGGCGACTCGCGCGGCATTACCGAATTGATCCCTGAGAAATGGTAAAGAAATCATCGGAACGCCATAATAAAGGCACTCTTTGACCGTCCCAAGCCCGCCATGGTTGATCATATAAGAACAAGTTTGAAGTATTTGCGCCTGTGACACCCAGTTATAAACCGATATATTTTTACCTTGATGACATTCATTCCGATTAAGATAGTTGCCTAGTGCAATCACAAGATGCCAATCTGGTTTTTTTAGAAAAATATCTATTAGTCCATTCAAAAACTTGGTGCTATTCTTAAACTGAAAACTCTGGGAACCCAGGGAACAAAACACCACGTTTTCTTTCCCTTCCAACTCGAACAAAACATTGTTATCATTATTATTAAACGCAATCAGCGGTTCAACATAATACAGATTTCTTTTATCGTTTCTCGGAAAATCGAATTCCTCTGGACACAACACCAAATGCGGCAACTTAACCATAGGATTAAATATGGTATTGAAGTCTATATCTTCTATATTAAAATTACAATCTGAAGCCAGAGATCGAACATTCTTTCGATGATCCTCTCCCGTCATTATCATTCCCATCAATCTGAACAACATATTGGAAATGTTAATTGCCTTCCATCCGAGAGCTATTTGCTTTCTCTTTTTCATTGAACCGTCCGGAACAATCATTTTAGTTCCAGGTGGTACCTTCGCATCCTTATGATGAGGCATTAAAACACTACACATGACCGTAGGTATCTCATTCCGGTTTGCCACAAAAGCTAACTCGGGTAGCAGACTATCAATAATGATACAATCCAAGGAGAGATTGCGGAGTATCGAATCGATCTGTTTATCTGAATAATACGTTAACAGCTTATTTAAAATTAAAGCCCATTCTTTGACAAGACGAAAAAAGCCTAAAGTTTGAATCCTTGGGAATTCTTTTATCATAAAATTTTTCGGAAACACATCCTGAAGGAAGATAACACATTCAAATCCTCTTACCCTGATGGTTTCGCTCATATCGGCAATACCGAGATAAACCACATCGTGCCCGGCTTCCTTTAATTTGCTCGCTAATCCAAAGGTCGCAAATACATGCCCCTCTTCAAAATATGATGCTATTCCAATGCGTGCCATGACCGCCCCCTAGAACAACTCCTGATTTGTCATCGCCTGAAAAGAGTTCGTTAGCGAAAGTAAAAGGGTCCCTGCCGCCATCTTCAGGCTGTTTTCCGATAAAATTTTTTTTACCAATTACGATTTTTAATTTCTGACTTCTTCAAAATCCTGGTAAATTGCATCCGCAGCCCCGAGAAGATTCAGGGGCGGCGTGAATCCGACCACAGCAGCGGCTTTAAGATTAAAGGAAATTAAAAAGTGGCGCCCTACGTCCATGGGTAGTTGGGCCGGGGGGGTGCCCCTGAAGATCTTTACCGCATAACTTGCGCATTGTTTTCCAAACTCGAATTTATTTCTGTCCAACCCCAGAACGAGCCCCTTTTTTATGTAAACGGGGTCTCCTGCGCTGAGGACACGGTATTTTTTGAATCCGTTCAGAAACAAATCAAAGTTGTTAACGAAGCTCTTGGACGGCTGAACGAAAAAGACATCTACACGGGGAAGAAGGTTGTCGAGCTTTTCCGATATCAGTCTCCGGACCTCTTTATCGGGGATATTTTCGCCTTTCCCGTCTTTCAATGGAAAACCATCGTAGATAAACTTCGTACCCAGGTTCTTTGAAATCAGCTTCATCTGTGCGACGGCGCCCTCATGGCTGGGGGAGCCTACAAGATAGAGCATGCCGATTTTTTTGAATGGGATCAGATGATGAAGCATATCGATCCCCTTACCAAGATACTTTGGGGTCTCTACGCCGGTAACGTTGGTGCCTGAACTCTTCCAGTCCTTGATGATGTTAGAGTACTCGGGAGCCCCCAGGTCCGTGAAGACGATAGGAATATCATCGATCACCTCCATGGTCATCCGTGTGGCCCGTGTCCCCAGTGTAAAAATCAAATCAGCTCCTTTTTTCTCCTTGATCTCAAGGATCTTCTTTTCCAGCAACTTGAGGTCGCTTTTGGCGTCGAAGCGTTCCACCTCTATATTCCCCGAGTAGTCACTCTCCTCAATCCCCTTTATAAACCCTCGGAATGAACGTTCGTAAGGGGCAAAGGTCTGATGCTGGATAGCCAGTATCTTTTTAGGGGCCTCCGATTCCGTCTTGGCGAGAGGCAGGGAGACCGGCAGTAAGATCAAAGCGATTAATACGATCAGGAGTACCTTTATTCTCATAGGTTTTCCTCTTGGGCTATTGTGTCTATTTTCAGTCAGTGGCCCATGGGAGCCACGCACTCTAAAGATTTTTCATGCCTTGAGTGCACAAAAAATCATATAGTCGACAAATTAGGGTGGTTGATTGATTTTGTAGAACAAGAATCCGGAAAAGCCTGCAAAGATAAAAGATTGCTTGGTAAGTCAGGGGTCATAGCTCCGCTTGGTCTGTTACGATACAGACCGGATTGAATTTGAAATTTATCTTTCTCCTGAAGGCTCTTGCAGAAACAGTATTTCTGCAAGGGACTATACAACAAAATTGTATGAACATAATTTCTAATCCACAATATACAGAATAGAATTTGAATATATATGATTTCTGCAAGTGGCTCTCTTGGTATAATAAAATTTTAGTAATTTATCAACCAGCAATTCTAATTATGGAGTTTAATGGGATATGAGCATTCTGTTTTCTCAAGAATTGAGCCATCTGTTATCTGTGTAGACTTTTGATCAAGAAGAACTCTGATAATTCCTTCAAAATATTCTTGTAAAATCTGACAGACATTAGTAAAAAAAGGTAAAGTTGCAAATCCGACAAGCAAAGCGTTTAAAGTGTCCGGTCAGGCCGGGCCGGGGCCTCTTACGAAGAAGCTGGAATGACAAGACATTCAACCCTGAAGACCTCTGCCGATGTCGTGCCACCGTTTGATGACATTCTCATTTTCCATTATAGAGGGGTGCCACATTAAGCTTAGATCCAGAATCATGATAATCACCTTTTTGATCATACTCTTTGTCCAAGGGCTTAACTGCTTCTTGGAGATCGGATTTCTGGCCAATAACCTGGAGGTGAGCAATTTGCGCAAGTACCGCATCGTTGGCAACCAGATGATGCGCAAGATCAACACCAGCCTGATTTTCGGCAAGCCCCTTGACCAAATTAACCATGACCGGCTACTGTCCGGCATTGTGCCCGGGGAGATAGACAATCTCCATATCATAGATCTTAGCGGCAACATCCTTTACTCAGCCAAAGACGGTTCAGAGGCGGCAAGTCTACGCATCGCAGATTCCTTTTTCAATGAAAAGACCCCGGAAGCTTACCGGATTTTCTTTCCTTTGTCCGATCGCCAAGGCATCAAGGGAAACCTGGTGTTCGTGGTGTCCCACCAAGTGGTCAAGGACAAGCAGTTCCATCTCATCCGAAAATCGGTATTCAGTTTTCTAATGATTATAGCCTTATCCCTTCCCCTGCTATATGGCCTGCTCACCTTTTTCATCAATCGGCCCTACAACCGGTTCCTAAAAGACCTCGAGGCCTGGTTCAACCGTGGGGATTACAGTAAACTCAAGGAACACAACATTGACTTATCTCCCTTGACGGAAACCGAAGCTATTCTGAAGCAAATCAGGTCCGCAGACTGGCTTTCGCCGGAAAACAACCACATTTACAGCGAAATCGAGAACGATTTTGACAAGGAAGTGAGCGCAAGGGAAAGCGTTGAAACCCGGCTCTACAAGAAATTGAAAACCCTCATGCAGGTGAACTAATGCAGTCCAAACGACTCATTCTCATTGTATTAACTTTTGTTTGCCTCACCAATTTGTTGTACATGTTTTTCAATGCCACCATGTTCCAGAATGAGTATGAACGGCAAAGTGTGGAGCAGCTTCGGGAGTTAGGGGAGGTAGTGAAAAACGAGATCGAGCACGCCTTAGGGTTCGGGATTCCCATCACTTCTCTGGGGGGCATGGACCCGTTCCTGTCTGGCATCCTATACGATACTCCGGAGTTGGCCTATATCCGGGTAACGTCCGGGGACAGGGTCCTGTTTGAGGCAGAACGTGCGTCAACGGTGAAGAAGGATATCATAATTCCCATCTCTTCCCTGGGGGAGCAGAAAGCGGAGATTCTGTTAGGTATGGGCGACAAATTAAGCAACCGGACCTTTGCGATGCTCTTTGACCTGATTACCATCGTGTTTGCAGGTCTGATTATCACTTACGAGATCATCCGTTTTTTTTCCTCGAAACTGGTGGCGGTTCCCTATAGACAGTCCATCCTCACCTTCAACACCATGGTCAAGGAGATGAACCCCTACCACAACGTTGCTATGCCAGTGGAGTTCCAGGGAATCCTGGAACTTGTTCGACACCACGTGCTGATCCGGGTGAACCAGATTCAGCGAACAGGTGCCAGCCTGAATCAGGTGGCTATGGGTTGCCTCTCCAGCGTATTCCATGGCAGGCAGGCATTGCTTAAGACCGTGCAGGAACAGCGGGCCCGGCTCTCGAGCCTCACTCCCAGAACAGGTGGGGTCAAGCGCATCGTGGACCCGTCCCAGATCCGGCCTGTAGTGTTTTTGTTCTTTTTGGGGGCAAATCTCCAGTCCAGTTTCCTGCCCATTTTTGCCAGGGACTTGCTGGAAACCCCAACCTTTCTGTCGGGCCTGTTTTCACGTGAAATCCTCATGGGTTTGCCCATTACCTGCCATATGGGGGCAGTGTTTTTTTTCATGCTGTTCATGGGCTCTAAAGTTTTTAAGCAGATAGTGTCCATGGATTACGCTGTGGGTATCGGCACCCTCTGCACTTTTACCGGCCTGGTGATTTGTGGCATGTCCGAAGACATCGTCCACCTCATTGCGGGCCGAATACTCTGCGCCATTGGATTTTCATTCATCGTGATCTACTGCAAACAATTTATTGTGGAACATGCCTCGCCGGAAAAACGATCCCTGCACTTAGCCGGGTTTACAGCCGCATTTTCAGGGGGGGTGTTCTGCTCAATCATCTTCGGAAGTATCCTGGCAGACTATTTCGCTTACCGATTTGTGTTCTTTTCCGCTGCTGCCATTGTCCTGCTTATCTTTGTGTTTGACTATATGATCATGGCGGATAAGAGTCACGTGACCAAACCGACTGACCAGGCATTAGAAAAGGTGGGTTTGGGATTATTCTTCCGCACGGGCGCCACAGATGTCAACCTGATCTGCCTGTTTGTCCATGGGATTTTCACCCGCATTACCTTTATCGGGTTCTTTTATTTCTCACTGCCCGTGTTGCTGAAACCGGATTTTGCATATGCTGACATCGGTAGGATCATGATGTTCTACTGTGTGCCATCCGTGCTGTTTGCCGGTTTTCTCAACAAGCGCATCGGCCACAGCAAGACTTCGGTGGTGGTTTCCAATATCATGGTGGGCATTGCCTTTGGGTTGTTTTTCTTTCCCTTGCAGGGCTCTGTGTGGCTCAAGGCATTGTTCACCATCGCAACCTTGTTGGTGCTGGGTATTTCCAACAGCATCACCTTCCCGGCACAGTCCTCCCTGCTATTGGAGACCCGGACCGCAAAAAACCTGGGCACAACCACCACCCTGTCGGTCTACTATTCCTTTGAGCGCATCGGGTCGGCCCTGGGACCTGTTTTTTACGGTTTTTTCGCCTCCCTATATGGCATTGCCCCGGCCATTGCAATAGGTGGAGTCCTCTGCATAGTAAGCAATATTTTATTTTATATTTTTTTTCATCCAACCCAAAGCCATGGGAAGCCGACATCATGAAAAAAGGCATCATTTTCATCACCTTGTTCATATGTCTGGGCGCTGGTATCCTAACCATTGCTTTTGCAGCCGAATCCCGCCGGATTGTCATGGTCCAGCACCAGACTTTCTTACCTTATGAACTTTCCCTCAAAGGGTTTGTCAATGGGATCCGGCATTCTGAAATGGCCGGAGCCGTGGATTTGGAGAAGTATAACGCCAAAGGAGATCTCAAGGCTCTAGACAAGTTCATTCAGGACCTCAAAACCCGGGACGACGTGGACCTGATTTTTTCCATCGGCACCCAGACCACCCAGCGGATGGTAAAACAGATTAAGGACAAACCCATTGTATTCACGGATTTGGGGGCACCAGAAACATCGGGCGTTGTCACGGACTGGAAAGGATCGGGTGCCAATTACACGGGTGTGGAAACCCGGAACTATTTAAACCTCGGCATCAACCTGCTCCATGAATTGATCGCCTTTAACAGCATTGGCATGGTTTACCTCGAAGGGTCCCCCAGCCATGAGGGCGCCATCAAAATAGTTACGAATTTGAGCCGAGACACCGGGTTTGAGTTTGTCGCCAAAGGGTTTGCCCTGCGGGATGAAAACAACAAGAAATATCCCAAGGAAATGATCCGACGAAAACTACAGGAAGCCCTGGATTATGTAGCCCCCAAGGTGGATGTGTTCTACGTCCAGATTTCAGCTACCTTTGACAGGAATTTTGACCTGTTCCTGGACGCTTTTAAGAAACACAACGTGCCCAGCGCAGGTGAACCCATCTATATCAAAAAAGGCCTGGTCATCGGCATTGGCCGCCAAAAAGAAAAGTTCGGGTCACAGTGTGCGGAATATGCAGTAAAAATCCTAAACGGAGCCAACCCGGGCGCCCTGCCCATGGATGTAGGCAAGGAGTTCTCTTTTGCCCTCAACATCGAGGCCGCCACCATCGTGGAGTACAAGCTTTCCCTTGATATTCTGGGGGCGGCAGACGTAATTTACCGGAAAATCGAACTCTGATTAATTGTTAAGGATCGGCTCCAAAATTACTTGATCTTTTGTTTTCAAAATACCCAGTCTTTTAAGGGGTTTTGGAAACAATTTAGATCAAGTTGTTTTGTAACGATTCCTAAGCGTCGTCCACAGGACGGCCTGACCAGGGATACTCCAGGATCAGGCCCGGCACGGTTTTCCCAATGATGTAAAGGGCTTTGTCAAACCGGTCTGCTTCAAGGATACAGAGCATGCGGGGGCTGTTTGGCTCCAGTTTGGTCTGCCAGGTGCCTTCCAGCTCGTGGCAGGTATAGCCCAGTTTCTTCATAAAAGTGATGCGGGAGGCTTTCTGGTATACCGGGCTCAAAAGAGATTTAATGCCCATGGATTTGGCAAACCGGATACAATAATACCGGAGAAGCTGATTGAAACCGTGGCGACGGTAATTCTTGTGTGTGGCTGAGGCATTGAACACCAGCCCAGGGTATTTGATACCAAAGGGTAGGTCTGCTTCCAGAACAGTCTCGGCCCGTGTCCTGTCCGCCACCTGCACCAATCTCATGGTAGCAATGGCTTTGTTGTTTTCGTTCCACACCCCGATCACGGCCTGTGTTTCATCTGTTTCATTCCAAACGAGCAGTTCCGGCTTCAGTAGCTTGAAATCAGCCGCCCTACCAAATTCTTCAATACGAAGATTTGTGATGGCCTTGGCGTCTCGTGTATGGGCCTTTCGTGTTTGCTTCATGTAACCCAGCTGATATCTGTTAGAGGGTGGACCACTAAAATTTGGATTTTTAGCACATCCCACAATCTATCACAAGAATAGAACGTGGTTCAACAAGAATCTAAAAGTGAGGGTTAGGGGGCAGATGGGTAAGTTTTCGTTCAAGCACTATCTATTTTCCCTTGCCCTTCATAATTCAATTTTGTACATCTATAGCAATAACAAAAATATGTTCCGCTATGATCAGGAGTACAGCACAACAACAAAGCGATTCAAGACTGTACCGGTAGCGTTATTTGCTGGTTTAAGGCGTGACATCAAATTAAAATCGTCCAGGCAAAAGAGACTATCATAAACGGATAGCTGTCTTTGGAAATGTCACGCCAATTACCTGGGCGGTTTATTTTTGATACGCCGCCTAACCCGTGGTGCTGGAGAATCTTGAATCGGAATATTATTTTGAGAATCGCTATAACAGAAGTTTCGAGAAATCAGTTTTTCAGAGCAGGCATCAGTCAAGGGTTTTTCAGTTCAAAACGACTATCATGACTTGTTTCAGCGCTTATTTCGACGCCTGTCAGATTTCATTTTTAAGGCATCACCAGTTAAACCCGTATATGCAATTGCAACCCTATTGTCTTATTTAAATCATGGAGGAAGACTATGAGATCCAGATCCACAGCTTTCGTTAGATTGGTTTCGTTTTTTGCAATTACACTTATTTTTATCTGCCGACTGTCCGCTGGAGAAACTGTCCCCCCGGCCTATTCGGAGAATACGGTTACAGGATTTGCAGACATCCATATCCATCAAATGGCTGAATTCGCCTTTGGCGGCGCCTGGCTCTACGGCAGTCACGAGGGGGCGGAAGAAGAGGCCCTGGCAAAATGCACCGGCGGACACATCTTTGGCGGAGATCATGCCAGGACCAAGTACGGCCCCTTGAATGAGTTCTTAGGAAAGGTGCCGGGAAGTGACGGTGACACGGGGTGGCACTTTTATAAGAAATACGGATATCCTCAATATACGGGCTGGCCCAGATGGGATACCATTGCCCACCATCAGGTATGGGAAGGCCATTTAAAACAGGCCTATGAGTCCGGGCTGCGATTTTATGTCATGTCTGCAGTTGATTTCAAATACCTGTGCGACGTGATGCCAAAGGGGAACCGGAAACCAGGACTTATCTGCGATGAAATGGCCAGTGTTGATGTCCAGCTTCAGGCTGCCCATGAATTTGCCGACCAGAGGGACTGGGTAGAAATTGCCCAGACGCCTGAACATGCCCGGGAGATCATAAACAGCGGCAAGCTTGCCATGTTGCTTGCCATAGAGGTCAGCAGTCTTTTTGATGATGATGACTGGTCGGAGCGCCTTGATTACTATTACTTTCATTATAAGGTAAGATCCATCCAGGTGGGGCATCAGCTGGACAACCGGTTTACAGGAGTTGCCCCCCATCATTTTATCTTCAAGCTGTTCCAGTTCCTGGATGACCTTGGCAGCGGCGACTCAGACCCGGGATTTGAGCTGGATGATAACGGTAAGAATGTTCTGGGCCTTACAGATGAGGGAACCGCATTGATACAGGCTATGATGGAAAAAAAGATGTTCGTTGATATCGCCCACTTATCCGAAAGGGCCGTTGACGGGATCTATGAGATTTTAGCAACGAATAACTACTATCCCATGGTGCTTTCCCACGGGCATCTGCGCTCCATTATGATGGATGAAAAACAGGAAGAGGAAAAAACAACCCCTGACAATGTCATCAGGATGATCAGGGAAACCGGGGGAATCATGGGCCTCAGAACAGGCTCAGAACAGGTAAAAACCTATGAACCTTCCGGTGTGCCCAATGACTGCGACGGTTCATCAAAATCATTTGCCCAGGCCTATCAATACGGCGCCAAAGGGTTAAAGGTGAACATTGCCTTTGCCAGCGATATGAACGGATTCATCCAGCAGCTGCGTCCAAGATTCGGGGATACGGATGAGACATGTGCGGCTTCCGGGGAGAACTCCCGAAGGAACAGCCAGCAGGCCAGCCAGACCGATATGCTGGGCACCTCCTTTGACATCCAGGGATTCGGTCACATCGGTCTTGAGGGTGATATCATTAATGACCTGAAACTGTTCGGCGTTGATACCGCAGGACTTGAGAATTCTGCCGAAACATTTATCCAGGTCTGGGAGAGATGCTACGACTCGGATAGGACCGGTCCTCTGGATACCAGTGATTTTGATACCAGCGGCATAATAGACTGAAAAGACAGTGGACGAAGGTCGCTTCTCAGATGGTCAGAGACCATCTGAGAAGCGGATCCAAAATTTTTATAATCAAACAGTTCCGGACTGGTTATAAATCTTAACCGACAGGGTAATCTTGTACAGTACGGTTAAAATTAATAAACCTATGGCGGTAACCCCGGCGGAAATAACCAGTTCGTGAAGGCTTGGGACATATTCGGTGACATGGTGTAGGGGCGAAGGAACAAATCCGCCCGAGATCATGCCTAGCCCCTTGTCAATCCATGTCCCTACAAAAACCAGAATACAGGAAAAGACCAGGAGGGTTTCATTTTTCCGGGTCTTGGGGATTAGCAGAAGGATCAGTCCGATCACCATGGCGACCACGGAGGTCCACATAAAGGGGACCAGGGCGGATTTTCCATGTAGCCCTGCATAGAGGTATTTAATATGAGCCATGTGGGAGGGGATACCTGAATAGAATGCCACAAAGATCTCACACCCCAGGAAAAACAGATTGGCTAAGAGGCCGTATGTCACGATCAGGGACAGGGTATGGATGGCCTCTTTTCCAGGGTCGAATTTGGTTGTTTTCCTGAGGAACATGGACAAAAGAATCAACAGGGCCGGGCCGGCGGCAAAGGCAGAGGCCAGGAACCTCGGGGCAAGAACCGCGGTGAGCCAGAATCCCCTGCCTGGCAGGCCGCAGTAGATAAAGGCGGTAACCGTATGGATGGAAAACGCCATGGGGATGGAAATCAGGATCATGGGCTTGGTCCAGAACGGGGGAGCGACTCCGCTCCGTTCTGCATCCAGGACCGTCCATCCGATGATAATGTTCAGGACAAGATAAATAAACAATACATTGCCGTCCCAGAAGAGCATGGACCAGGGGGTAGGATGTAAAAAGATATTCAGGGCCCGCATGGGCTGACCCAGATGGATGAGCAGGTATAAAAAGCACATGACAATGGAAGCCACGGCCAGAAATTCGCCAAGGATGGTAATCCGCCCGAATGCCTTGTAATCATGCAGGTAATAGGGCAAAACCAGCATGACGCCCCCGGCTGCCACCCCCACAAAATAGGTCATCTGGGCCGTATAGAACCCCCAGGACACATCCCTGCTCTGCCCTGTAACCATGAGACCGTTGATCAACTGATCCGCGTAAAAAACCCCGCCGATACCGATGACTGCAACAAGCCCTGTAATCCAGATCCAATATGATTTACTCCCCTTTAAAGCAAGTTCAAGCATTTCATTCTCCCCTTTTACCGGAATCTTAAGCCCGGATCGCTATATCAGAATCAATGAACAAAAAAGTTCTGTCACTGGTATAAACTTCAGGAGTAAATTTTGAGTAAATCAGCGAATAAATCGACGAGTAAATCGACGAGTAAATCAGGGAAAAACAACGGGACAGTAAAAATTCAGATGCTGACCAATTTTTCAAATAAATCTGCCAGGCGAGAATCAACGGGACAATCCATGATACGCATTTTTTCCTGATAGGTCTGAAAAGTTTCGGCAACATCCGAAGAGCGTCCTACTGCACCGTAGAGCTGCATCATTTTTTCATAGGCGCTTTCATCAAAGGGATCAATACTTAAAATTTTTCTGCCGGATTCAATGGCAGCGGCATAGTCGTTCTGTGATTCATAATGGGAAAGTATGGCCCACAGGTTACAAAGATGACTTGCCTGCAGGGATTCTCTGATGGGGATACACCACTCTTCATAAGGATCCTCAGCCAGGAAAGGTCCGGCATAGCATTGCTCTGCCGCAAGCCGGGAAGAGAGTCCGGTCGAAGGGTCCTCTTTTTCAAGGGACTCGGCGGTATGCAGATGATTCAGAAAGATTTGAACATCGCTTGTGCTTAGCCCGTGTTGAGCAGACGGGTCCGACGGGCCAAGACAATAGGTATCTTTTTTTCGTCTGATATAGGCAGACGGGGCCTTTGGCGGGAGGTCCGGTTCAAGCAGGCGTCTCAGGCTGCTCATGGCCATGTTGAACCGTTTACCGGTTTTCCGGATATCCTGCTCAGGCCACAAGAGTTCGATAAGAACCTCTCTTGGAACAAACCCGGATTTGGGATGGGCAGCAAGATATTTGAATATGGTCAGGGCTTTTATACTCTTACACGTGGACAGGTCAAGCGCCTTACCGTTGATGAGAATAGAAAATTGTCCCAGCATGTTCACGGACATCTGACCGGGTTGACGTACCGGATACGGATCGAACCCGCTGAAACCATTTTTTTCCTTCTCAAGATACCTGCTGTACTGCTTCTTCTCCGAAAGACTAAGGGCCAGATCAAAATATTGCCCAGCCTCTTTATTCCGGTTCAAACCAGCCAGCGCCTTTGCAGACAACAGATAATTTTCAAACAGATGGAAAGCTGTCTGACCCAGACGGGGCCGGGCTTGATCCAGAAAGGTCATTGCCGCGGAATAGTCTTTCTCCAGAATCAGTACCCGGGCCATGCTGTTTTCAAGAAGCCCGCGGGTCAGTGTCAGTTCATGACTTTTAATTATGTCAAAGGCATCGTTTAAATACACCTTGGCCGATGTGGTATCCTGCCTTGCCATGCAGACCCGTGACATAATTTCCCAGGCATTGGCAAGGCCCCATCTGTTTCCCGGGGCCTCAAACAACGCGATCCCCAGGTCTATGAAATCAATGGCAGCATCAAACTTATCCAGACCCAGATAATTTTCAGCACCGGCCAGGAAAATCCATCCTTTTTTACTATCCCCCAAGGCCATTTTTTCGCAAACAGCAATTCCTTTGAGGGCAAATTCAAGCCCACTTTGAAATTCAAACTCCCTTGAGTTAGTAGCGGCATATTGATAATACACCAGCGGCAAACAGGCATCCACACCAATAGCATTTGCGTCTTTCAGCAATTTCCTGTTCACATCCCTGGAAAGAGAGAAATCCCCCCGGATGTAGTGATAGTAGGTTTCCGACGTCCGTATCAATACCATTGCTACCTGGCCTTCAAACTCAGGATAATCTAAAATCACCTGCTTGGCCTCTCCGGTATAAACCCGGGCTGTTTCAAATTCCCCAAGCACCGAAGATAAAAAAATCAGATAGGTCATGACAATCACATAGGTAGTAGATTGTTCATCAACCTTCTCACGGACCTGCTCCATCAACAGCTTGGCCTCTTTGACATGGCCGGTAAAATAATAGAGGGATCCCAGGTCAACCATGCACTTGAGTTCATCATCCACGGCGTTTTGACTGCGACACAACGGAAGGGCGGTCTTGAGTTTTTCCATGGCCTTGCCCGGCCGGCCGTAATAGGACAGCAACTGGGCCTGAAAATAGAGCAAACGTGGCCTCTTTTTCTTTATCTCATCAGGGATATTTTTGATGCATTGCTCCACAAAGAGAAGATTTCCCTGAAGTAAAAACTTGATTTCATGGGCCTCAATCATCCGGACTGCAGCCTCAAAATCACCTGCCTGGATGGTGTGATCCAGGGCGTCAAAGGTATTTTCCGCTTCCAGTGCAG
This sequence comes from Desulfobacteraceae bacterium, assembly GCA_003354055.1. The sequence goes on from PIVQ01000067.1 coordinate 17,825, forward strand.
CAGCTATTTTCCGGTGAAACTCCCGGACCTGGTCGATGGAGAACTGCTGGTGCAGCTTCACGGACAAAAAATCCTTGAGCAGATGGTGGAAATAAAAGACATCCGCCCCCTCATGGGCCGGAAAGACCAGAAGATGCTCCTTTACAAGCAGATCGAGCACCTCCCGGGCATTGGAAATTGAAAAAATGTCTTCACATTTTTTAACGTCAATTTCCGGCAGCAGGTTGATTTTGAGCATGAATTCTCTGATCTCTTCTGGCTGGGTATCAAAGAAATTCTCTTCCAGATATGAAAACACATGGCGCTGGCTTCCGCGGAATGCCGCCAGCTGGTGGTTCATTTCCTCGGGGGATTTATCCTTTAAGGCATACTTTAACAGCACCAGGCTGGCTGCCCAGCCCCCTGTTTTCTCCAAAATTTCTCCGATGTTTTCCTCTGTCACGGGAAGGGTGTTGAGCACTGCGTAAAACGCCTGGGTCTCATCCTGTGTAAATGCAAGATCTCTTTCATTGATCTCCACAAGTAGGTCTCCGGCCCTGAGTTTAGACAACTTCAAGGGGACCTCCTTCCGGGTCAGGAGAATCACCTGGATATTGACGGGCAGAATGTCCAGCAGATATTCCACAGCCCGGCGGAGGTCAAGGCTTGTATCCACCAGGTGAAAATCGTCCAGGACCAAAAATATCCGCTCTTTGGCCACCTGCTCCAGACGGGCGGCAAACGCATTCAAACGCAACTTTAACAGAAGACTCCCGCCCCCCTCCCAGTTCTGTTCCAGAGGTCCGGGGTGTACGGGGAATGCCACCGTTGGAAATTTCAGGGAAAAGGCAAGCTCAAGATAATCCATGAACACACCGAAATCCTTGTCCAGCTCGTCCAGCCTGTACCAGATCACTTGATCTTTTCCCGGAAGGGCATCCGCCGCCAGGGTGGTCTTGCCGAAGCCGGCACTTGCGGTTATTGTGACCAAGCGCTTGTTGTCGGTATTTTCAAAAAGACGATGGAGCCGTTCTCTGGGAAGGGTGTTCGCTAATCTGGGAATCCGGAGTTTTGATTTGAGGAGCGCCATGAGAGGGTATCCTTAAGAAAGAGTATTAACGCTGCCTGCGCATCCTATTTTTTCGCCAGGATGAGTTCAATTTTCGAGGGAGTAATATTGGCAATCTGGATTCTATTATTTGGAAGATTCAGGTTGCCTGTGGATATGGGGTATTCCGATGGTCCGGCAATTGCCTGAGACAAATCCAGAACCGCGCTCGCATTGGTTGGATTCAAGAGACTTACATCCTTTCTCAACCCCCTGCAGGTAACCATTATCTTAGGGTCAACA
>PIVQ01000618.1 GCA_003354055.1 Desulfobacteraceae bacterium
TCACCCATGTCTGCCTTTGATGCTTTTTTCTTCCTGGCCCTGATCGTCACCCTCAGGGGCACCCAGACTGCCGTGGATTTTTACACCGAACTTCTGGCGGAAATGGAGGATCGGATAGACCGGGGTATTTCCATTGTGCCGGAAGAAAAACATCGCCTGCTCTGGGACAACCTGCCGGTCTGGTACAGCCTCAAATGGCTGTCCAATAAATTCTCAGACCAGAATGCCTGCCTGGTGGCAGATACCTACACCTCGGCCTGGTGTTCCGCCATCAAATACATTAATCCCGATGATTTCCTGGGATCCATGGCAGAGGCCTATACCCGGATTTACCTGAACACCGGGGTGGACCATATGGCAGAACAGGTCCTTGACATGATCCGCTTCTATGATGTAGACGGGTTTGTAATGCATTCCAACAGATCCTGCAAACCCTATTCCTTCGGGCAAATGGATATCATGAATATTGTCCGGGAAAGGGCAGGTATCCCGGTGCTGCTTCTGGAGGCGGATATGGTGGATCCAAGGAACTTTGCACAATCCCAGGCAGAGACAAGGATTGATGCCTTTATGGAAATCGTTAAACAGAGGAGTATCCAATGAAATTTGATCTTAAAGATAAAATCGCTCTCGTCACCGGCGGCAGCCGGGGTATCGGCCTTGAAATAGCCCGAACCCTTTTGGATGAAGGCGCACAGGTTTTCATCTGCGGACGCAAACAAGAAGGGCTTGATAGCGCGCGGGAAGCCCTGGGTAATCCGGACCGCCTGATTACGATTCAGGCCCATGTGGGCAAAGCCGAAGCGGTGGAGGCCCTGTTCGACACCATTGAAAAAGAGGCCGGCAGCCTGGACATACTGATCAACAACGTAGGCATGAACCTGATCACCCCGGGTGTGGCAGATCTGGATCCGGGACTGTGGCAGAAAATCATCGACACCAATCTGTCCGGAACCTTTCTGGTCAGCCGGAAAGCCGCGGCCATGATGCGGGCAAAAAACAGCGGTAAGATTGTCTCAGTAACCTCCATAGCCGGTCGTAAAGCCACTCCCGGCATGGGAATTTACGGCATTGCCAAAGCCGGCATTGAAATGCTCACCAAGGTTCTGGCTTCGGAACTGGCCATGTTCAACGTCCAGGTCAATGCCGTGGCCCCGGCCATGGTTAAAACCAAATTTTCAGAACCGTTCTGGTCCAACAAGGAGTTGCTCACCCATGTAACATCCACCATTCCCATGGGCAGGATTGCGGAGATCGAAGATGTCGTCCGGCCCGTACTCTTTCTGGCCTCAGAGGGATCATCCTTTATAACGGGTCAGACCCTGGTCGTGGACGGGGGGGCAACTGCTGTATGATATTTGCAGGCATTGATATAGGCTCCATCACGGCCAAAGCCGCCCTGATCAAAAGAAATGAAGCAGGTGCCCTCTCTCTCATGGGCACCCGTGTCATCCCCACGGGATATAACCCAGTCACTGCCGGAGAAAAGGTTTTCACAGCACTACTGGATGAGACAGGTACCAACCGGGATGAAGTGAAAAATATCATCGCAACAGGCTACGGCCGTAACTCGGTTAAATTTGCCGACAAGGCCATGACCGAGATCATCTGCCACGGCGCAGGCGCCCATTTTTCAAATCCCGGCATCCGCGGAATCATTGACGTAGGGGGGCAGGACTCCAAGGCAATCTTACTCAATGAAAACGGTCAGGTGGAAAACTTTGCCATGAACGACAAATGCGCCGCCGGAACAGGACGCTTTCTGGAGGTCATGGCCAAAGCCCTGGAACTGGATTTATATCAACTGGGCCCCATGAGCCTGAAGTCAAAAAACCCTGCCAGGATTTCAAGCATCTGTACGGTATTTGCCGAATCTGAAGTGATCTCCATGATTGCCGGACAGGAAAGCCGGGAGAACATCATTGCCGGTATCCATGAATCCACGGCAGCACGGGTGTCTAGCCTCGCCACAAAGATAAAGATCCAGTCTCCTGTGATCATGACCGGCGGCGTCGCCAAGAACACTGGACTTGTCAAGGCCCTTGAAAACCGTCTCGGTCTTGAAATCATGGTCGGAGAATCTCCCCAGGAAAACGGGGCGATCGGAGCGGCCGTTCTGGCTGCAAAGGAAAGCGTAGACTAAAGTACAAAAAGCGATACAAAAATTGAACGTCAGTCCATAAGGACAATAGGAAAACTTCAAAGACCCGTAGTTAGTAACACAGGTCTTTGAAGTGCAATCTTGTTTTGGTTTAAAACCGGTCTTTACCGAATTTTTCCGGGCCAAAGCCCCATTTTTTGTAGATGGCCTCAATCTCACCGGATTGGGCAAGCTTTCCCATCCTTTCATCAAAAACCTTGATCAGGGCTTTTGCTTTTGTTGAGTTGGCAAACACAACAAACAGCTTATTTCCCTGCTGGGCCACTTGAAGAGTAAAACCACTCAAATCAACACCCACTTTTTTTGCCTCAGGAACGATGGTGGTTTTATAGTCCACAATGGCGTCAATCCGGCCGGCATTGACCATTTGAATTCCGTTTCCCAAATCAGTGAGTTCGTTTTTCTTAACACCGGCATCTTTTAAGATGGATTTATCAAAATCATATCCCCTTATCCAGGCGACTTTTTTGCCGGCCAGGGATTTCACTCCTTTGTTTTCCCATCCTTCAACAGTTCCATTTTTATACAGGACAGTAATATCATCTTCCACGGACAGGTGCCATTTGGGATACACGTAATCCTTCCCATCCCTATCCTTGTAATAATAGTCGCCTGCAATGGCATCTACTTTTTTACTTGTGACCATATGTTCCGCCCTTTTCCAAGGCGCAACTTTAGTTATGACTTTAATACCAGCCGGTTCAAATACGGCTTTTACCACTTCCCAGTAAGCGCCGGTGCCGTCTTTATTTGTGTACCCCTCCCACTCTTCACAGATAATGGTCATCTCTTTAACATCTGCAGCAATGGCGGATGAAATGTAAATAACCCCCAAAGTTAGAGCGAATAAGCACAAGATGTACAGTTTTTTCATAGCTTCCTCCTGAAAATTGTGGTTAACATTTACGGTTGCCTATCATCATTGTTTAATCATATCAGCGATTTGAAAAGCCACTTCCAGACTCTGCTCGGCATTCAAACGCGGATCACAAGTGGTATCATACCGATTATGAAGTTCTTCACTGACAATATTTCTGGCACCGCCCACACATTCGGTTACGTCTTTACCGGTCATTTCAAGGTGGACACCTCCCGGAATTGTGCCTTCTGCCCAGTGAATTTCAAAAAACCGGGTAATTTCCTTTAAAATCTTATTAAAATCCCGGGTCTTGTGCCCTGATTCCGATGTATACGTATTGGCATGCATTGGGTCGCAACTCCACACGATATGGTACCCTTGCTTTTTGGTTTCGCGAAGTAAGGGGGCAAGCTTTTTTTCAATATTATCAACCCCCATTCTGGTGATCAGGGTCAATCGGCCGGGCTCGTTTTCAGGGTTAAGCGTTTCAATAAGCTGTTTGACATTATCAATATCATAATCAGGCCCGATTTTAACACCAATGGGATTGAGCACTCCTTTTAAAAATGCGACGTGAGCACCATCCACCTGTCGGGTCCTCTCTCCAATCCAGAGCATATGTGCCGAACAGTCGTACCAGTCCCCGGTGGTGGTATCTATTCTAGTCAATGCCTCTTCATAGTTCAATAACAGGGCTTCATGAGAAGTAAAAAACTGGGTCTGGTTGACCTGGGGGATATCTGTAGGAATACCAATGGTATTCATAAACTTGATGGCCGTGTCAATCTGTCTGGCTAAGCGGTCATAGGACCGGCCCATGGGAGATTTAACCACAAATTCCTGGTTCCAGGCTTGAACCCTGTGCAAGGCTGCGTAACCACCTCGGGTATATGCCCGCAGCAGATTCAACGTAGATGCCGCCATATAATAGCCTTTAAGCATATATTTGGGATTTGGGGTCCGGTCTTCGATGGTGGGTTCGATCTTGTTGACCATGTCGCCACGATAGGACGGCATCTCAACGCCGTCTACAAGTTCTGTATCTGATGAGCGGGGTTTGGCAAACTGACCGGCAATCCGGCCGACTTTGATAGTAGGTTTTCCTCCGGCATAGGTCATAACCACGGACATCTGCAGTAATACTTTTAAGGTTTCTCTGATATTGGGTGCAGTGACCTGGGAAAAATCCTCTGAACAATCACCGCCCTGAAGCAAAAATGCCTCCCCTTTTGAGGCCTTGGCCAGCATGTCTTTTAATGCTCTTATCTCTCCTGCAAAAACCAGTGGCGGCAGCAAGCCCAAGTTGTCGATGACTTTGTCCAGTTTTTTCCGGTCCGGCCAGTTGGGTTGTTGGAGAGCAGTGTGACTTTTCCAGCTTGATTTTGTCCATTCTTTT
>PIVQ01000619.1 GCA_003354055.1 Desulfobacteraceae bacterium
AAAATGAAACTGTCACCCTAAAATAATTGAGCCCTTAATCTGTGTGAGATCGATTGAAAGTCTCTCACAAATTCACGCCATCAATTATTTTTAAAGGTACCAGTTTAGTCAGGCGGGTTGCCGAACTGGGATGATAACGTTGAATTCACAGGTTTCACGCTGTTTGCGAAATCCAGTGAAATGGCTTGTTGGACGCTTTTTATTCATTTTGTAGATTACTTTTGGCTCTATCGTAGCTGTCTTCAGCTAAAGCGAATACAAATTTGTCTCGTGATTCTAAATTATCCCAACTCTTTACTGCTTTATCATACCAACCAAACTCATTGTATATAATGCCTTGTGCATAAAGTCCGAATATGTTGTCAGGTGACAATTTTAGAATTTTCTCTGTTTCATCAAGTGCTTTTGTATAAAGTTGTGTCGAGATTAGTGTTGAGGTTAATTCTTGCCTCCAATAAAGGTAGTTTGGAAATATTTCAACAGCTTTCTCCAGCTTTTCTATTCCCTGAATAGGATTACCATATTGTAGATAAATTCTTCCGAGTTCATTATATGCAAATGCTTTGTCTACAAGGAGTACCGTATTACCATTTATAAAATTCTGAAAAAATTCTACTACTTTTTCGATATTGTTGCTTTGCAATAAACGAGATGCTTTGTTTGATATTTCATAATATGCATTTGATGGAGTAGAAGGATGTGGCACTTTAATTCCTAAACCATCATCTGTTTCTAAGATGCCATATGTTCTTGCTGTAATTATTTGACTTTGAAACATCCCATACACATAGATATCTTTCTTTTTTAACCTATGCAGACAATCTTTTAGCTTTGATAAATTTTTTTTAAATAAATAGATAACAATCAAATTAGGCAAAACTGAGACCTCGATAGTAGGGTCCAATTTTATGCTTATCTCAAACTCATTAACCGCTTTATCATATGCCCTAAGTCGGGCATAAACCTTGGCTATACCTAAATGTGCCTTGGCATTTTTAAACTCAAATTGAATAGCTTTTTGGTATGAGTCAAGGGCTTCCGGAAGTTTGTTCTCGGCTTTATATTTCTCACCTTGAGAGATGTAGCTGTTCGTATCACTTTGAATAAGCGAATCATCTCCAAGACAATGGTCGCTATACAAGACAAATAATATGAAGATAAAGATAATTTTTTTATTCATTCTTAGGAACTCCAACAAGTTGATTAACAGAACTGGGTATCATTCGAAAGTTGTTAGCTAACTGAATACCCTGAAAATTTTAATGATATCCAACCAGTTTGATTACAGGCTGGGTAAAATCCGAAAACAAACTTATTTGGAAAATATCCTTAGCCTACCCCAAATTGCAACACTAAACATATTATATTATTTTGATTACTGTCTGGTTCTCATGCTTCTCCGGTATTAACGTGACACTTGTTTTTCACAGTAAAGAATGATTATCTCCCAATTAAGTTGACTCTATGGATTTTGAATCCGGCCTATCATTGCTTGGCCGGATACCATTCAAATTTTCAGGAGATGCGGTTTGCTGTCGCATAATTAATGGATTAAACAGACCCACACCTCATACTGTTTGGAGCAATAATTGGTATGATGAATGCAAAAATCGCCGGAAAAGTAATACTTGCTTCCTTATTGCTCAATTTAGGCCTTAAAAATCAATGCTACGCATTTATTGGCGGTCCCCCAATATCAACTTTTTCTGCTGCGCTTCTCATTGAAAATTTTGGATTGTTTGTTCTTTCCTTCTCTCTATCTGTAGTATTCCAAGGCTGGTTTGTACATTTGCGACACAACGAAATAAAATTTTTAGATTCAACCCTCAAAGCACTATCGATGAAAGCATTATTCCTCTTATATGCACCATTTTTACTTTTACTTTGTGACATAATCGCAATGTCCTTTTTTGCTTTTGTTGTGGATAATATCGAAGGCTTAAAGTGGTTCAGTGACAGCCCATGGTTAGTTGGAGTCATATATTTCATTATTGGTTTGGTTCTTATAACGTTTATTGTTGGAAAAATTGAAAACTTCTTCTTCACTAATAAATGGCCAAGGATACAAAGAAAAAATTTAATTAGAACATTATCCATTTCAAATATAGTTATTTTCACAGTTGCTTTGGTATTAATTGTAATTAATAAAGAATATTTATTAACATAGACCCCAATGACATAAATCCTAACTTATACTTCCAGTTGACGCTTGACGCATCTTGCGGCACCCAACTTAAACCAGTTTTAAAAATCAACTGGTACCTTATAAAATAATTGATAGGTTTATTGTAGTGCGGCTTGCAATCTAAAGGAAATCTATATGTTGGCAGGCCCTGAGGGCCAGGCAGCCGGGGGCGTGGAAGGCCCGGAACGGCGTTGAATGTTCGGGGCGTCACGGACTGACAAGACCTGAAAATTCCCGCGACCAAGCCGCTTAGGACGGGCGGCGGGTCTTAGCGGAGGGTCCCGCGGCTCCGGCTGCCGGGTTTGTGCCGATACATTTGGATGCAAGTCCACTGTAAGGGTTGATTGTATCGCTGGAATAGCTATAGGGTAAAAGTCTTCGGGGTTCGTCTTTAAAAAAATAACATAGTGGTTTCTGGGAACAACGGAGGGGTATGGTGTGGGGCCATTATAAATGGTGCCCCCGGCAAGAATCGAACTTGCGCACATGGATTAGGAATCCAATGCTCTATCCACTGAGCTACGGGGGCGAACCTTTGGTGTTGTGCGGTTAAGAGTTTGCCTCTTGAGCACGACCACCGTTTATACACGATCAATTGGTATATGGCAAGACAAAAACCGCGGCAAATTAATGCCGCGGGTTTTTGGTTTTACGGGGGGTTATTCTACTATGAGCTTTTGGCCGGGGTAGATTTTGCTGCGTTTGCTCAAGTGGTTCAGGGCAAGTAATCTGTTTAGGCTCATGTTGTGGCGTTTTGCAATCAGGAAGGGGCTGTCTCCTGATCTGACCTTGTATGTACCGGAGCCTTTCTTTGGCCTTGGGGCGGCTTTGCCGGAGGAGATGGTCAGGCGCTGGCCGATGTGCAGGGTGGTGCCGGATAATTTGTTCTGGGACATGATCTGTTTGGTAGTGGTTGAGAACTTTTTGGCAATGATCCACAGATTGTCACCCCGGCGTACCTTATAGGTAACGGATTTTCCCGGTGGGATTTTGGTTTTTGACTTGCCGCTGGCAACATAAGATCCTGCGGCATAATTTTTTGTAGGTATTTTTAATACCTTGCCGGCAATAATCCTATGGGACTTGTAAATCTTGTTGACGCTTGAAATTGCCTTTACCGATGTTCTGTATTTTTTGGCAATCCCGGACAGGGTGTCACCCTTTCTGACTCTGTGATATACGTACATGGGTGGAGGAGTGTAGGTGGTTTTGATTTTGTCCAGCTTGGCCAGGAAAAGATCTGCCTGTTGTTCAGGGATTTTCAGAGGGTAGGTTTCCGGCGGCAGAAGGGCATGTCGAAGTTCCGGATTGAGGGTCTTAAGGACTTTGGAATCTATGTTGATCTCTTTTGCAATATCTATGAGCCGGACTTGCTTCTTGATATCAAAGGTCTTGTAGGCAATGGGTTCCTGGGGGGAGTTGATTTTTATATTGTACTTGTCAAGGTTGTTTATAATGTGAACCGTGGCAAGGAAACGAGGTACATATCTGGCTGTTTCCCTGGGCAGGCTCTGGTAAAGATCCCAGAAATTGTCAAGATAGTTTATCTTTTGACGACGGATAGTTTTTAAGACACGGTACTCTCCGCAATTATAAGCAGCCAGTGCGGTTGTCCAGTCTCCGAACAGGTTGTGCAGTTCTTTGAGGTAGGCAATGGCGGCCCGGGTTGATTTCTCAGGATCCATGCGTTCGTCTATATAGTAGTTGCGGCTAAGGCCGAACTTATGACCTGTAGACGGAATAAACTGCCAAAGACCTAAGGCTCTGGCAGAGGAAAGCGCTCTGATTTTAAAGCCGCTTTCAATGAGGGGGAGCCAGGAAATCTCCTCGGGCAAGCCAGCTTTTTTTAATTCCTGCAATATATAAGGTCTGTATCTGGCCGACCGTTCCATGGATTGAATAAGGAAGCGCCGTTCCGGTCCGGTAAGCCGCTTGATTTCTTTTTCGACATGGGCATTCATGGTAATCGGGATGGCTTCATACTGTCCGGTCACTACAATTTGCCGTGACGCATAAATCTCAAGAATACGCTTGGATATTAAATATCTGACATCCTCTTTCTGCTGGCTGAGTTCAGGTGATGTGCGGTGATCGATCTCAAGTATAAGAAAATATGCAGAGTCTAAGTTGGCAAGGGCCTCTTCAAGATTGCCTTCTTCCCACATGTCCTGGGCAAAATTACAAAGCTCCAATGCCTGATCAATTTTTTTCTGATCTGCCTCTTTAGAT
>PIVQ01001445.1 GCA_003354055.1 Desulfobacteraceae bacterium
TTTCAATTTCCACCTTCCAGGCGAGCCGAATTTACTTCATCTGCTTCGCTACAGGCCGCTTGCGGTAAACGATTACAGCTGCACGTCCTGTAACTTGCATCTAAAGCAAATTCGACTCGTGAAATATCCGGGTTAGAAGTAAAGCAATTCACTGAATTGAATTTAGTTACTGAGTTTAATATATTGAGCGAAACTTACAACAATGATTAAACAGCTAAAGAATGGGGATATGGATTAGTCATTTTTCATTGAGGCCAGAAATGTTCTCAGATTGACTTTTTTATTTTTCAGATTCAGTTTTTTTCTTAAGGAGGCCCGGTAGGTTTCAATGGTATGAACGGAGACATTCAGGAATCTGGAGATTTCTTTTGTGGAACGGCCGTGGCGGATGAGGTCGGCGACTTGTATTTCCCGGGGTGTCAGACGGTGGACGTTTAAAGAAAGGGTCTGACTGAAACCTGATGTAATCAGTTCTATATTTTTTTTAATAATAGAGCAGAGACTTAAATTCTCTTTGTTCTGCAGTTTGTCTTCAAGCTCTTCTAAATAGGGCAGTACAAGACTGTCAATATTGTCCAGGATCTTTTTTTCGATTTCCCCGCCCTGTTCGCTGCTCTTTTTGAGCAGAATTTTCAACGCCACATTCACCTCGGACAACTCGACATTTGCTGTTCTAAGTTCGTCGGTGCGATTCTCCACGGTTTTTTCCAATATCGTATGGGCATTTTGCAGGGCTTGTTCATCCTGCTTTCTCTGGGTGATGTCCCTGACAATGCCGATACTGATCCATTGGCCGTTCACCTTAGCCCCGGATAATGACAGGCCGATGGGAAACTCCGTCCCGTCTTTTCGAATGGCGGTCAGTTCAAGAAGCTGCCCGATAAGCGGTCCCTTGCCGGTTTTTTGGAATTCTTCAAACCCCTTTTGATAGGGGACATGGTATTTTTCAGGGGCCACGATAATGTGAAGGTCCTTACCGAGGATTTCCTGTTTTTTATATCCGAATATCCGTTCCGCAGCCGGATTCCAAAAGGATATTTTACCGTCAGGCGTTATCATGATAATGGCGTCAATGGTTGCCGC
>PIVQ01001446.1 GCA_003354055.1 Desulfobacteraceae bacterium
AGATCGGGTTGGTGAGGTTATGGGCTGGTCCACTGTTGTCCATCCATTCCACTATATCGGAACCGTTAAAGCCAAAAAGGGCGGAGCAGTGTTGGAAATATCGAGCCGTGTTTTTTTTGAACTGATCCAGGGAGACAATGCTCTAGGGGAAAAAATAATGAAAAAAATTGACAAAATCGCCTCAGAACGACGAACCATAGCTGCAGGATCACAACAAACGAGACAGGAGGATTAATTTTGTACGGATTAGAAGCCATAAGTGCTTATAATGGCTGGGCAATGGCCATTACCGGGCCGCTGATAGTAATATCGGGATTAACCATCCTGTCCCTTATCATCTCTCAACTGCATAAAGTGGTTGCCTTCTTTGACAAAAAAGATAAGCAGGCCACCGAAGCAGTTGTTAAAGCTAAGGATAAGATATCAGTTCCCAAGGTATTGCCAATAGACATTTCGGAAACAGCCGAAATCTATCAGCAGCTTATTGACAGGCTTGAACAACCTTTTGAGTTAAGTGATCTTTACCGGGTTGCAGAGGAAAACAATTTTCCGCACCCTGTTCTGACGGTTAGCCGTTTTAGAGATGCCGGGATACTGAAGCAGGCTGGTGAGGGTGTATTTATTTGGAACAGATAAGGATCGGCTCCAAAATTACTTGATCTTTTGTTTTCAAAATCACCAGTCTTTTAAGGGGTTTTTGGAAACAAATTTCTGCCCTTCAGGGTATTTAGATCAAGTTATTTTGTAACGATTCCTAAGCATTCACAATTGGACACTAAATACCTGAATCAAACGGCATAAAAAGTTATACCAGCCCAAAAGAAACGGGCATTGTGAATAGCCTTACGCGAAACAGACACAATAATTAGGAAAAGAAGAATGGAACTGCTTCTACAATTTTTATCAAACACCGGATTTGCACTTGCAAGTTATGGAAATTTTGTCATGTTGGCCATCGGCTCTTTATTTGTTTACCTGGCCATTGCCAAGCAGTATGAACCCCTCCTGCTACTGCCTATTGGTTTTGGTGTTCTGATAGGCAATATCCCATTTTTTAAGGGCTTCGGGCTGGGAATTTATG
>PIVQ01001447.1 GCA_003354055.1 Desulfobacteraceae bacterium
ATGGAAAATCGCTAAGTATTACAAAGTCAGTATTAACAAACTAAAACAATGGAATAACCTTTCAAGCGACCATTTAAAAATAGGTAAAAAACTTACTGTATTTTTGTCTAATAGCTAACCACTTGGCTGATTATTAAATATATGGACTGATAACTTTATCAGCCCATATATCCTTCAAACCAATATCATTTATTAAGTGATTAGATTTATCCATTTTTAAAATACATACATTTAATGCTCTACATACTTGCACCACACAATACATAGTTTGAAAGTTAGATTTAATACCAACTTGCTTATATATGCTATTTATTTGGTGCTGTATACCTAGTACTTTGCAAACAGACGTGCTGGTAAGCCAGTTCATTAATGCTTTTAGCGTCGAGAGTCGCTACGCCCGACCTACGTGATGGCTGTTGATGTGAGTGTGTGTTAATTGCACACATTTCACTTTTCTGCAAACGTAAAAAATTCCGACTATTTCGAATCGGGCTCTCTACAATTTGAAGCCTGTATAATGTCGTAGTGCCCACAGCGGTGGAGAGCCACAGTGCAAATGGGATACTATCTTTGCGTCGGGGCGGGCTCGCCTTCGAGCTGTTTTGTTTCACTACTGAGTTCAGCATGGGTTCTTGGCTATTTATTAAATCCCAGATAGCAAAAAACCCGTCACATTGCTGTAACGGGTTTCTTTAATTTGAAGCCTTGTGATGTCGTAGTGCCTACAGCGGTGGAGAGCCACAGTGAAATGCTACATCATTTATTGTCCGCTATTCACCCACATTTTACTTTTCTGCAGACGTAAAAAAGCCCGAATCGTTAGATTCGGGCTCTCTACAATTTGAAGCCTGTGTAATGTCGTAGTGCCCACAGCGGTGGAGAGCCACATAGCAAATGCACACTATCATCGCTCGAAGCTTTGGTTTCACTATTAAGTTCGGTTTGGGCTCTTGGCTATTAGCTAAATCCCAGATAGCAAAAAACCCGTCACATTGCTGTAACGGGTTTCTTTAATTTGAAGCCTGGTAATGTCCTACTTTCACATAGCAAATGCTACACTATCATCGGCGCTGTTTCGTTT
>PIVQ01000068.1 GCA_003354055.1 Desulfobacteraceae bacterium
TTTTGCATAATGTGCTGCATTTCACCAACAGGCATCTGGGATTTTTCCCCGTTAAAAGCCGCAATAAATGAATCCGCAAAAATTTTAGGATCAATTTCAAGGCCCTGTCTTTTAAAGTCTCCACCGACACTTTGTCCAAGAACATAACTGACCTTATCTAAATCAATTTTCATTTTAATTCCTTCTATATTAAATATTTGATGAAAGGTTTGTTAATATACACAAAAAGGAACCAGATTGCATTAATAAAAAGCAGGCCCTTGCCAGCCCTGTAAAGGAGATAGCAAGCAACCCAACCGTTCTTTGGAATCCATGGCACGGCCCCTCAATTCAGCCGTTAAAAGTACATTTTGTACATTAATTTCCTTACACCCAAAACCATCCATAGTTTAGGATTCTTACATTAGCCAAACCCATTTTTCAAGAATATTGCCGCAATGACTATTTGGGGTATTCTGAAGAATTGACGGCACAGATTGACAGGGATAGTCTGGGGTTCTCATCCATCTTAAAAAAGGACTTTGTCACGCAAGTAGTCCTCGCCGCAAACACCTCGGTTTGATCTGCCAGAACTTCAGGAATTTCATCAAGGTTTAATCTGGTATCATTGATATCTTGTGCGCCTTCTGGGGGTTAACCATTGGATAATGATACTGAACTGTCGATTATCCATGTCAAAACAATCTTCTACCCCCTTATGGTTTAGACTACCAATTCTAATCTTGAGAAATTCAATCTGCCCTCATCCTTAAAAACGATGCAAATTTGGGTATCCCGTTTTTGGTAAAGCCTGTGTACTTGAAGGTAACGATTGTTCCCACGGGCGGCGGATTTTTTCTTAATTGATCTGTAAAGCCCGTGCCCAGCTTAAAAATCGTTCCGTTTTTAAGTTTCAGGGTAAGAGACCCCATCATTGATTCATACTTTCCTTTTCCTTGGTTTAAACCAATGACAACCCCTTCCATGTCCGCAAACTTTTTTACTTTCAGGACATGGGCACTTCGCCCCGTATGATAAGGTTTTGTCGGGTCTTTTACGATTACGCCCTCCCCGCCCATTGATTCTATTTCATTAAAAAACTGATCAAGATCGGATGGATTCCCTATCCTTATCTGGGGAATAATTCGTATATGGGTATTCTTGTTGTTTTCAAACCACTCTTTTGCCCTGTTGAGTCGTGAAAGGAAATCGCCCTTTTCATTGGGGACCTCAAAAATATTATAGGTAATTTTCCCCCATCCGTCTCCCGGGTTTCTATCAAGAACCGTGGATTGGATAAATTCAAAATCCCCTCTTTTGCTCCAGAGTTCGCCATCAAGCTCAAAAGGGGGGAAATTTTTAATAAACCATGGGGGCGGATTCAGGGGCAAACCCTTTCGGGTGAGCAATTGACTCCCATCCCAGTACCCTCTTATTCCATCCAGTTTCTCACTCATCACCCACCCTGCTATCTTATCTTTATGGGTGTATGTTTTTGCCTTTTGCAAAGCAGGTTCCCGGGCAAACAGGATGGAACTAAAAATCAGTAATACGAATAATCCCAGGATTGACAGAGAACAGGCTTTTCGATGTTCAACTATATTTATAATAATCATAGGCAGCCTCAAGAATATTCCGATATTAACGAGTTGAAATATCTCCATTTTTCTCATTAGAAGGATTGCAGGTGGAGAGAAACCTTGATACTGATGCCTATCGGGAAAACAAAAAAAAAGCAAGGACAAAAAAAGAAGGCGCTGTCAAACCATAACCACTTAAATTTTATGGAGTCATATTAAACTTGCACCATTAATTTCAACGCCTTTTAAAAGTTTAATTTCACACTGGGATGGAATTTTCTTTTTTTAAATTGTATACTCTGCGAAAGAAGAGAGACTCATTAGAGGCGTAAAACATTAGAGTTTGATATATTAGGTTTTTCGCACACATCAAATAGCTTAAAATCAGTTAAGAACAATTATGAAAAGAAGCTACTTTCTCATTGTCATTTTTATATTTGGGCTCTTAGGCAGATCTGCATGGCCCGGCAATCCGCTTTTATTTGTCGGGGATGATGCCTTCCCGCCGTACTCTTATGAAGAGAATAACAAGCTCCAGGGAATTGATGTTGACATAATTAAGGAAATGGCCGAACGGTTGAACCTCGATATCGCGATTAGGCTTGTCCCATGGAAACGATTGATCAAAATGACACAAGATGGACAATGTGACGGCAGTTTTTCATTATTTCATACTAAAAACCGTGAAAGTTTTGCCTTGTATGCCTTTTCCCAACCAATTCATGTCAGCCGTTTTCCGCTCTTTTTTAGAAAAGACAAAATAATTCAATTCAATACCATTGAAGATCTTTATGGCAAAACCATCGGGATTAACCGCGGGTTTTCAATCAGTGAAGCGTTTGATTCAGCAGTGGAACAGGGCAAAATCATTGTGAATACTGAAAATCAAGTGGATGAAAACATTTTGCTTACTGCCAGCGGCATAATCGACGGGTTTACAAACAACTATGATGTAACTAAATATAAAATTAAAAATATACCCCGGCTAAGACAATATAAGGACCTGATTTTTCATACCAAAAAATCGATTTCAGAAAGTCGCAATGCCTATGTTGTGCTATCAAAAAAGGCGCCGAACATTCCGGACAAAACAAAAATGCTTCACCGTATCAACCAAACATTGATAGAAATGAAAAAGGACGGGTTTTATTTAGAGCTTAATAATCGATATCTTGAATAATGATCCTTTCTACCATTGCATTGTACCGGACATCCTTAGGGATTCTTAAAACGGATAGAATTAAATCGATTGACCTGGGGTTATCCGGCGATTATTCGATTATAAATTTCAAATGTGCTGGCATCAGGCTCAGTATCCAGTTCACTCTTCAGAACAGCCTTACATCGTGCAAATACGTGGAGGGCATCGCTTTTCAATCCTGCATCCGCATAAAGGATCATCAGATTCTGAAAGGCTTTTTCATTACAGGAATCCAAAGCCAGAATGGCCTGCCAGGCATCAATTGCCTCCTGCCATTGAGTCAGTTCTTCATGGATACCGGCTTTGCCGGCCAGGATCTCCATACACTTTAGGCGGTACAGATCCCGATGAGGGCCGATCCATTCCAGATAGGGATCATCGGCAAAATAGTCCCCCCTGTAAATGGCAAGAGCACGGGAATAACATCCCAAAGCCCGTTTAAGCTGCTCCTTCTCCTCATGTTGCTTTGCCTTACCTGTCAGGGACATGAACTCCTTGGTATCGATGCTGACCAGATCCGGATCCAAAGAAACCCTGCCGGTCTTCTGGCTGAGATAGACATGACCGAAAGCCTTTACAGGAGAAGGTTCCAATGCCTTTCTCAGACGATGGAGGTTGATTTTAAAATTCTTTTCCCCGGCAGTGGTGGTCGCCGAAGGCCAGAGTGCATCGATAAGCACCTCTTTGGGAATATCCCGTCCTCCGTTAAGAACAATGGCCTTAAGCAGCAGCAAAGGCTTTGCCCCCCCAAACACGGAAGGATCCAGAATCTTCTCATTGATATGAACCGTGAATGGTCCCAGGGTATGAATCACCACTCTGGGACGAGTCATCTTGTACAGAGGCCTGAGTTGTTCCGCCCTGGCCGCCTGCTGTTTTTTGGCTGTCCTTTCCAGGCAGTCACAAATGGCATTTTTTACGGCTGATAAAAGGTCATTGTCCCTGAATCCTGTAAAGTAACCGACCAGATCCGAATTTGACAACACCCGGGTCTTACAGGCCAGAACAAGTGCCCGAGCCAGAGTCTTACGATCCAGAAGGGGAAAGTTGTGGTATCGATTTCCAACGACTTTTTCAACCCCTGCCTTAAACCACCCATTTGCCGGTTCTATGGGCTGATCATCCCCGGTCTTTGCATCCCCGGTCTTTGCATCCCTGGTCTTGGCATCCCACAAAACCCCAAGTACAAGTGCGGTTTCGCAAAAATTTAAGTCTGCACCAATGCCCATAAAATAGGTCAGTACGTCTTCCAATTCGGCAATGGCCTGGTCAATCTTGTCCAGGTGAAACAATGAAAAGCCCAGAATCTGCCTTGCAAGACTTAGATGAATGTCACCCCGCCGGGACTGGTCCAGGTCCTTGATTGCAGATCGTGCTGATTCGGATGCCTCTTCATACCGGCCCTGGCGAAGATGGCACATGGCTTTGATGCGGTGGGAAATACCCAGGTAAAAATCATTCCCCTCAAGTATGGAAAAATCTGATAGATGATCAGCGGTCTGGACAGCCTGTGCAAACTGGCCCATTTGGGCAAGGTACAGGGCCCGGGCCTCCACCACGCCGGGGTACAAAAAAATCAGACCGAATTTTTCAATATCAGCCTCGGATTTTGAGAGCAGTTGGTCTGCCAGTGTAAGGTTGCCCCGTTTCAATGCCAAATCCGCGTTGGCGATATTTTTTAATGCGCGGTACTCAGGGTGGTGCCCTTCCTGGGTCATGGTCTGAATCTTTTCCAGCATCTCCCTGGCCCCTGCAAAATCACCTGATTGAACAAAACCCAGGGTCAGGATAACGGATGCATTTAGTACCAGGTCCTGATTTTCAATGCGCTGTGCCAGAAGAACGGCATTCCGGCAGGCCGAGATCCCTTTGGGGATATCCCCGTTACCGGCAATATAACCAAGGCCGATCTGCTGCCAGAGCAGGGTTCTGGCCCAGGTAAACCTATGTTTTCCCTTCAGGTCCGTTAATGCCCTTTCTCCTTCCCTGATCCATTTGAGAATCACCTGGGACGGCTGACGGATAAAGACGGACGCCTCTATGAGATATGCAATACAGAGCAGACAACCTCGGGTATCGTCCTTTTGTTTAAACAAGTCCAGGGCCTGGCCAAAGGCTGTGATATTCTTTTTCCCTCCTTTGATCCGCCGGGCCATGGTGGCAAAGAATACCAGCCAGGGATCTTCCTGGGTCATGCCTTCGGGCAGGGCCTTGATCCACTCGGCAAGTCGCTGCGCCTGGCCGTTGATGACATAGTCAGCCCCCTTGATCCGGATAATCCTGGCAATGTCGTTGTGGGAACGTGCCTTCATAAAACAGATGATGGCTTTTTCATGCTCTTTTTTGTCCCAGAAAATATCTCCGGCCTTTTTGTTCAGTGCAAGAACCTGATCCGCACCAAAGGTATCCAGAAGGTCGGCCTTTAAAAAATCTCTGAACAGGTTGTTGTATTTAAAGACCGGCCATTGGGAATTGGCATTTATCTTCCGGATAAAGAGATTCCGTTTTTCTAATCGGCGCAGAATGGCAATAGGATCCATATCCTTAAAAAACGCTGAAAGTATCCGTGTATCCAATTCGTCAAACAGGGCTGATTTCATTAAAAAGGCCCTGATTTCCGGGGTCAGCGTGTGGTAGATCTCTCCGGAAAAATAAGAAAAAGCCTCTGAGGTCAGGCGATCCGGCAATTGATCCAGATCATGGGACTGGCGAATGGATTCCGAGACCAGGACAAGGCCCCCTGCCCACCCGTCTGTAATATCCAGAATTTTTTTGACATCACCCTGCCCCATCCCATCTGAATATCCGGTCTGCCCCCCGGCAAATCGGAAAAAGGCGCTAGCCTCGTCCAGAGTAAAGGCCAGATCGCTGTTGGTCAGGGTCAGTACTTGTTTTTCCATTTTTAACCGGCTCAGATTAATCCGGGGCCTGGCTCTGGATAAAAGAAAAAATCGTATGGAATCCGGGCTTTCCCGGATTAACCGCTCTATAAAATCAAAGGCGGAACTGCCGGCGGTACCAGCGGCAGCGGTATCCTCCAGGGCCTCCAGATCATCCAGAATAATGTTCAAAGGACGCTCTGCCTGGGACAGCAACAGTACCAGGATTTCTATCTGCCTTAAGAGATCCTCCCGGGTACCAAGAGTGATATGGGGTGGAAAAGAGAATTCTTCAGGAAGATCTCCCCATTGCCGGATTCCCCTGACAAGGGTCTCAAACAGCACGCCATGATCCGAGGCAGACCGGTTCATGTGAAACCAGAGACATTGGTCGTCCCGGCCCTGGAGGAAATCTGCCACCAGAGTGGATTTGCCCTGGGCTGCCTGGCCCGTGACCAGAACCACACTGCAATGATCATAATTTTCCAGCAAACGGTAGAGCCTGGGGCGTGGCAATACATCCGCCACCTTTGGAATATGAAATCCCACCGGAGTCAAATGCCGGGTTCCTCGGTTACGGCGGGTGTAAGTGTGGCCAGTTTATCAATGCCGGCCATTTCAAAAAACCTCAGGTAATTATAAGAAAGTCCTGATATTTTTATCCGGCAGTTGTTTCCCGTCATGGTCTGCAGCGTATCCATTAAAAGGGAAATCCCCTGGCGGTCAATGGAAAAATCATCACCAAATTTAAAAACAACTTGGGCACCAGACGCAATCGCCTGGCCGATCCGGGTTAGACCATCCCCTACAAATTCTGATAATTTACCGTCACAGAGTACAACAACACCACCTTCCAAGTCTTCCACGGTCAGTGAAAATGACGGTTCTTCGGATCGCAGCGCCCGCTTTTCCGCCCTGATCAAGGCGGCATTCAGGGCTTCGCGTTCAACTGGTTTATTTATAAAATCCGAGGCATCTAGATCCAAGGCTTCCACAGCCCGCTCCATATCGCCGTGCCCTGTGATGATGACCACCTGGCAGCGGGGGCTTGTCTTCCGAATTTGCCGCAGAACCTCAAGTCCGTCAATACCGGGCATCCTGATATCGGTAAACACGATTTCAGGATCAATTTGGATAAAGGTCTCTATGCCCTGTTCGCCGTTTTCCGCCGTATACACTTCATACCCATAGGCGCCTAAAAACAGCCGGAACATGGAAAGCGTTGGTTTTTCATCATCAATCACTAAAATTTTCATTGGCAGTCACCTCCTGTTCAGGATAATGGGCGGGAAAGAGAATCTGAAATATGGCTCCCTGTCCCTGGGTGCTTTTCACGCTGATGGTGCCGTTGTAGTCCCGGACAATGCCCTGGACAATGGGCAGTCCCAGCCCCAGCCCCTCTCCCATTTCCTTGGTGGTAAAAAAAGAATCAAATATAGTCTCGGTCTGAGCCGGTGCAATGCCGGTGCCGTTATCCTCAATCACAAGTCCGACCGTCTCCCGGTCCGAAAAGCTTGAGATCCGGATCTTTCCCCTTTTAATGTCCCCACGGGTTTCCACCCGCTCGTTCACCGCATCCCTGGCATTGGTCACCAGGTTGAAAATCACCTGTTCCATGCGGTTGTTGTGCGCCAGAATACTGGGAATGTTATCGGAAAGATCCAGATCCAGGTCCATGTTCTGAAGGGCAATCTGGCGACCGATAATCTTGTGGACAGCCTGCACACACCCGTTAATTGAAATTACCTCCCTTGCAAAATCCGCCTTTCTGGAAAAGCTTTTAAGCCTTCCTACAATCTCCGACGCACGGGTCACCTGGGTAGAAATTTCCGTTAATACCATGGCCAGGTCTTCGGGGGTAACCATTTGCTTTCGTTCATGCATCATGGTCAGGTATTCGCTGCCCATTTTTATGGCATTCAGGGGCTGGTTGATCTCATGGGCAATGCCGACGGACATTTTTTCCAGATTTGTCATTTTAGAGGCCTGAATCAACTGGGAATCTTTTTCCACCAGCTCCGTAATATCCGTGGTGGCCACAATGATAACATCCTTGTCCCTGTACTCTGCCGGAGTTGCATGAATGTTCACAAACAGCGACCCCTTGTCTTTTCTAAAAAAGGTGACCTTGGATGAAATCACAATTGATTCGCCCGGGGGATACTCTTTTGCAAAGGCCTGGTTGTCCAGGTTACCCAGGGAAGCCAAGCTCATGCCTATAAGTTCCTCCCTTTCATACCCAAAGGCTTCTGCAGCCTTGGGATTGGCATCCAGAATTTCAAAACTGCGTTTATGAATCACGAATATGGGGTTGGGGCCGCTGTGAAAGAGGGACCGGTATTTTTTCTGAGACTCCTTGAGACTGTCCGTGGAGCTGGCCAACTGGGCGGTCATGCGCATAAAGGAGTTGGTCAGGGTCGCAATTTCATCGTCTCTTTCTCCAAGTTCGCGGGACAGCTGCGCCATGTCATCTTTGGCCAAAAAATGAAAATTTCCCTGGGTCAGATGATCGGTATACCGGATCAACGAAGTGATCGGCCGGGTAATGTGCAGGGCCAGCCTGTGGCTTAAAAAGAAAAAAATGAGGGAAACCGCCGATAAAAAACTTAAAAAGACCAGGCGGAGTCTTGCGATCAAATTTTCAATATGTGCCCGGTCCAGTCCGATCTGCACTGAGCCAATGGTATAAATACCCTCTTTCACCGGCACTACGACATGAAAAACAGAGTGCTCTCCCACACCCATGCTCTGAATCTGTTCTCCGGTTTCCGTATCTTGCACAGGCACCGGGCCAAACCCCTCGGGAAACCCTGTGGTAAATGTATGGGCCAGGATATTGTTTGTCTTGTCCGTGATCAGCAGGTAAACCACCACTTTTTTACGGTTTCCCAGACGGGCATCATAGGCAAGTGCCGTGAGCTCCGCCCGATTTTTTGTCAGAATAAAAACCCGTGAGCTGTCAGCCACACTCTGGGCAATACCCACCCCCCGTGTTTTAAGTTCACTGGTCAGGGAGGCAAATAAAAGTGCACGGGTAAACAGGGCAATCAAAACACTGACGATCAGGGTAAATCCCAGACAGGAGATGAAAATCTTATTTTTAAGCGTCAGTTCGTTAAAGACCTTCATTGGATGCGTACCAGACTGCCGTTATGAATTTTTGTAAAATAGACCTGTTCCAGCCCTTGATAATCGCCTTTTCCAAAGGAAAGGGGGTTGGCAATTCCCAGATCAAAATTCCGAATGGATTCAATGGCAGTAAGAAACCGTCCCCGGGTAATATCCCTGCCCGCTCTTTCCAGGGCTTCGGCCAGAATCCTTGCGTTGATATAACCTTCCAGCCCCACAAAACTTGGGCTGGCACCGGGATAGTATTCTTTTAAATGCCGGGTATATCCCTGAATACCGGGTAAGTCGTCTCCTGTCGGAGGCGGAACGACCTGGGTCACCACCACCCCCTCACCTATTCTGCCAAGTCTCCTTGCAAGTTCCGTGGATCCCACAAAAGAGACATTGTAAAAAAGGGGAGAGAAATTCAGCTCTTTGGCAAGACGAATAAACCTGGCACAGGAGTCATAGGTGCCGATCATAACCACGGCCTGGGCATCTGACAGGATAATTTTTTCAAGACCATCCTCCACATCAAGGGTGCCCCGGACGTAGGTCCCTTTTGCCACAGGCTTAAGCCCGTATTGTTTCAGGGCAATTTCGGCCCCCCTGAGACCATCAAATCCATACTCGTCATATTGGTAGAAGACCGCCACCCGGTCTATACCTCTTTTTTGCACCATCAATTCCACAGCAGCTTGAATTTCCTGATAATAGGAGGCTCTCACATTGATCAACAGCGGATTCACGGGTTCCCGCAGGCGATGAGCGCCGGTAAACATGCCAAGCAAAGGAATCCGGGCCTCATTGATCAGGGGAATAATGCGAACGGTGGTAGGGGTGCCCACATAAGAAAACAGACAAAAGACCTGTTCTTCCAGAATCAGTTGCTGGGTATTGAACAGGCACCGGGTGGGATCGTATCCGTCATCCAGAGCAATAAGTTTGATTTTCCTGCCGTGGATGCCGCCTTGGTCATTAATGAAATTGATATAGGACATGGCCCCCTGAAGCATCTGAGTGCCTAAATATCCGGCATGGCCGCCCAGGGCCAGGGATGAGCCGATACGGATCTCGGTCTCTGAAATCCCAGTGCGGTTTTCCTTTGGGGATATGGAGGGTTTACCTGTATCACAGCCGATGAGACACAGGCTAAGTGCCAGTAAACAAACCGGCAAAACCACCTTCAAAAGTTGCTTAACCCTGTTTTTCATTCTTGTTCTATACTCCCCGGCATTGGAACCCTAAAGGGTGACAATAAAATAGCAGGGCTTGAATGTCAAACAGAAGCCCGGTACACATTAGCAATCTATTTTTGAGAAATCCTGAAACAAAATTTAATCCTCAGCTTTCATTCCCAATATCTCAGAGTGTGTGAAATATGTTATCTTTTGTAGAAGGGAGGTGACCTTTCCCTGAAGTTCAAATAGGTTTGGAATGATCCGGGCTGTAGAATTTCCGGCAGGTCCGTTTCACATCATTACACTGTAATATTGTGTTACAGAAAACCATAAAGTGAATAATTTTTAATAATATTAAGGGGTTAAATTTAACATAGATTTTTAGCCAAAGCACGCTGTAACGCTTCGTTACAAATCTCAATTCAAATATTTGAGGCTAAAATCTTATAAATACTTGTTTTTATTATAAGAAAAGTCGCGATCAATAGCTTTGGCACGGCAAGTGCAATATAGAATCCAAACGAAAGGACAAATAATGAACAGACGTAAAATTGATGTGGGACTGTCATCGATACTGATAATCGTTTCGATGATCATACTCACAAATGACAACTTGACCAAAGGCGGCATGGAGACAGAGCTTGGCTCAATGTTTCTACCACGGCTCGTAGCGGTATGCATCATCCTTTTCTCCGGGACTCTCGGGGCCCAGGCCCTTGTCAAACTGCGAAAGGGAAAAGAACTGGAGATCACTGAGTCTATTGACACCACAGGCTTTGTGGGAGTCGGCATCTATTTTTTGATTTTCATTCTCTACTGGTTGGCCGTTCCCCACTTAGGCTTCCTGGTTGCGACCCCCTTCACCGTATTTGCCGTTGCATACCTGCTTGGTGGAAGAAGTTGGATCCCCATGATTGCCATCTCGATCACGACCCCTGTGCTTATCTTCTACGGTTGCAGCCAATACCTACGCGTATTTCTGCCGACGTGGTCCTTGTCATAATGGAGGCTGACAATGTTTGATAATATTATCCAAGGCTTTTCAACCGTATTTGCTGTTGGCCCCATTCTCGGGATTATCGTTGGCGTCATCGTCGGCATTGTTTTTGGGGCCATTCCCGGCATTTCTGCGATCATGGCCATCGCCATCATGCTCCCACTCACCTTTTACGTTGACCCGGTCATCGGCATCACCATGCTACTTGCCGTGTACAAGGCCGGCATCTATGGCGGTTCCATCTCCGCAATTCTCATCAACACGCCTGGTGCGGCAGCAGCTTTTCTCACCGCACAGGATGGTCACGCTCTCACCAAAAAGGGCAAATCCGGTAAAGCCCTTTGTATGTCGCTCTATGCCTCTGTGACCGGTGAGATGTTAAGCACCTTAGTGCTCATCTTCGTTGCGGCCCCAATTTCTCTCATCTCCCTTAAAGCCGGGCCGATCGAACGCGTCTACCTGTTGATGTTCGCCTTTACAGTCATCGGTTCCATTACAGGTGAATCCATTGCCCGGGGGCTTTTATCCACCTGCCTCGGTATGCTTTTTGCGACGGTGGGCATGTCCGCCATCACCGGAGCGACGCGTTTCACATTCGGCATACCCGAACTGATGAGCGGCTTCGCCTTCACACCACTTTTGATTGGGATACTGGTCATGCCTGAAGTTATCATGGCCATACGGCAGCGCAACAATCCGCAAGAGAATATGCAACTGGTCATTTCCCCCAATCCTGCAGACAACCGCATTAGCTGGAAGGAATATCGATCCGTGCTTGGAACAATTATCAAGTCCTCCGGTATCGGTACTTTTATCGGTTCACTCCCCGGACTTGGTTCCACTCCTGCAGCCTTCCTTGCCTATGGCGAGGCAAAACGGACTGCCAAGAATCCGGAAAAATTCGGTAAAGGTTCAATCCGCGGTATCGCTGCAGCCGAATCTGCAAACAACGCCGTCTGCGGTGCTGCAATGATCCCGATGCTTACTCTGAGTATTCCCGGAGATGACGTTACCGCACTACTCTTTGGTGCCTTTCTCATCCAGGGAATCACACCGGGCCCGACTATATTTTTTGAACACACCCAGGTCATTTACGGTATCTTTGCAGGTTTTCTGATCACCGATTTTTTCCTGCTCTTTCTGGCTCGGATTGGATTTAAGTTCTGGACGAAAGTCGCCTCGGTGCCACGCTATTTCATTTTCCCCTGTGTCACCATCTTCGCCTTTGCCGGAGCATTCACCGCCAACCAGAGCCTCAATGACGTGCTGATGCTGATCATATTCACCATGATAGGTTTCAGCATGCGGCTGATTGGTCTTAACCCGGCAGCCTTCCTCATCGGCTTTATCCTGACACCAATGCTCGAACAAAACCTGGATCAGGCTGTGGCCATAGTCGGTGATGACTACTCCAAATTCTTTACAACTCCTTTTGCCTGGGTTTTCACGGCTTTAGCAGTGATATCGGTCTACTCGACCTTCAGGCAGAAAAAAAAATCTGCAGAAAAAAATAAACCGGTTGTTCCTGCCGCCGCAAATACCGGCGCGACAGATTCGCATACAGCTTAGAACGAGTGATATTGCCCTTGCAGAATCACACAAACCAAAACGTATTATTTTAGGAGATTAGATTATGATGAAATGGACTAAATCATTGGTAAAATTCGCTGCAGTGGCTGCAATTATGTTTGTAGCAACGGCCGCGAGCGCCGGCAGTTATCCGAACAAACCGATTACTGTCATCGTTCCCTGGGGGGCAGGCGGTGATTCGGATCTGACCACGCGTGTCTGGGCCGATGCCATGGAAAAAGAGCTTGATGTACCGGTGGTTGTCATCAACAAAGCCGGTGGCGGCGGCGTAATCGGTACCACCCATGTTGTGAATGCCAAGCCCGATGGCTATACGCTGATCAACGCCGGTCTCAGTAACGTGCTGGTAACTCCCAACTTCAGCGAAGTTCCCTACGACTTCAACAGCTTTACCCCGGTCGTCAAATTTACCGCTGTTCCTGCCGGCATTATTGTTAAAGCGGACAGCCCCTACCAAACTTTTGACAGCTTCATCGCAGCAGCAAAAGAAAAAAGGATCACCATGGGGTCTTGGGGTGCAGCTTCTTCCGGCACCATCCTGGCAAAAATCATTGCTGATCAGGCCGGTTTTATGCCGAAATTCGTTCATGCCAACACCACGGCCAACTCAATGGTATCTGTGATTGGTGGTCATATTGATTCAGCTATCTCCTTCCCCCCCGCTTTTGGCCCCCACGTTAAATCAGATCGTGCCAAAGCCCTGGTAATCAACGCCAAGATGAATGACTACCCCGACGTACCCACCTTTGCTGATTATGGCATTAATGGGTCCTTCGAGGGATGGTCCGGTGTATTCGCCCCCAAGGGTGTGCCCGAAGAGGTGGTATCAAGACTGGTCGAAGCCACCAAGAAAATCATGCAGGACCCAAAGGTTCTCAAAGCCTATGCCAACATGGGAGCTCTGGTTGATCTTCGCCATGGAGATGACTGGGTTAAAGATCTCTTGGAAACCTATGGCATAATGAAAGAAGCCGCAGCCAAGATGAAAGCGGAAAAATAAATCGGTCAGCAACGATCTATTTCCCACCCAAGTGTATACAAAGGCGCAAAGGGATAATCCCTTTGCGCCTTTTCTTTCCCAGAGCTGTACGGCCTTTCCAGACTATTTTGCGTTGATCCCGTAACTCTTAAGCTTTCTATAGATGGTCGGTCGGCTTATGCCCAAAAGTCTTGCCGTTTGACAGATATTGCCTTTGCAATGATCCAAAGTGCTTGTCAGCGCCTGTTTTTCGATTTGAGCCAAGGTTTTCGGTAATTGGTGAACGGTCTCATTAGCGTAATTTTCCGGCTCCGTCAGGGCTGTTATGCCAAAGTGTTCCGAAATCAAGGCGTCGTCTTCGGCTAAATGAACGGCACGTTCGACCGATCCTTCAAGCTCTCTGATATTTCCGGGCCAGCGGTATCCCAGCAAACCGTTTTCCAAGCCTGGATCCTTGATTTCAAATTGCCGATTGAGACGGTGGGAATGACGGCCCAGAAAATGGTCGGCCAAAAGGAGGACGTCCCTGCCCCGGTCACGCAGCGGCGGAATATCAATTTTCAAGGTGCAGATTCTATAGTAGAGGTCTTCACGGAATTGATGATCCTGGATCGCCTTTTTCAGATCCTGATGGGTGGCGGATATGAGACGCAGGTTTACCTGTACTGTTCTCAGACTGCCGACCCGCTGGATCTCACCGGTTTGCAAAACCCTCAAAAGTTTGACCTGCATAGCAAATGGCATGTCACCTATTTCATCTAAAAAGAGGGTACCGCCGTCGGCCAGTTCCAGCTTGCCGGGTCTCCCCCCTTTTTGTGCACCTGTAAAGGCACCCTCCTCGTAGCCAAACAATTCGCTTTCCATCAATTCCTTTGGGATTGCACCGCAGTTGATGGCAACAAAAGGCTGGCTGCTTTGTTCGCTTCCATTATGGATCGCCTGGGCAAACAACTCCTTTCCGGTTCCTGTTTCTCCGGCAAGAAGAACTGTGGTGGTACTTTTGGCCGCAATCCTTGCCATGTGCAGGGCCGTTTTAAGCTCGTCGCTGCTGCCTATAATGGAGTCAAAGGTGAAGTGGGCATGGGAACCGGTCATTTCCGTGGCCACCCGAATAATTTCTTTTTTTTCGGTGACCGTGATCAGGCCGCCAACAAGTTCACCCGTGTTGTTGCGAATGGGGTCAAGGGATGCATATTGAGTAACGCCTTTTTTCTTGGTTAAAAACTCCCTTGAATCGAAGCCACTGCCGCTTTCAAGATATGTTGAAATGTCAAAATGCCCCCCCAGGCATTCGGCAAAAGTCTTGCCTATGAATTCGGGCGGCAGGTTGAGCAGGGAAGCCGCCCTGCTGTTGGCCTGAACAAGAACCCCTTGCTGATTCACCGTTAACATCCCTCTGGAGCTTGATTCCAGGAGGGCATCCATATACTGATTCTGAACATCAAGCTCTCGAACACGGTCTTTTTCACGCAGATGGGCGGTAACGGTTTCAGCTGCTTGACGTACAAGACCCAAGGTATGCACATGCATCTTCTTTGAATAGCCGCTGAGACTAATAACACCCATTATGTCCTTTCCGTTTGCTGACAATACGGGTGCGCCTGCATTGCTTATTTTCTGAGCCAGGGAGGCAAACATTTTGTCCCCCGGCAAGAAAATGGGGATGCGTTCTTCGAGTACCAGGCCAATGACGCAGGTCCCCATATCACGCTCTGTCCATCTATACCCGGGGATACACCGCCTGACCTTGAAATGCTCCACCAGGTCAGGATCACCGACGACATACAGCACATAGCCGTCCTTGTCGGCAAGGGCCATACAAAAACCCGTATCTTTCAAAAGCTGATACAGGGTGTCCAGCTGTTTTTGGGCAAGCAGGTAAAACTGCTTTTGTTCTTCAATTGTTCTGGCAAGCTGATCCTCTGACAAGCGGCTTGATTCCGGCGCACCTGAAATGTGGGGGTTGACCCCATAGCCGGCTGAACGTTTGTGAGACCGGGCTATGATATCTTTCAGATTGGGCATGCCTTTGAATTCAATAGTCATAAGTAAGTATGTTCCAAAATGTTACTATGTAATGTTTTTTTACACATCGACTTTTATAAGAATTTGTTGTTTTATATTATACTGTTACACGGATTTGCCAAGAGGTCACGCCAAGCACCTGTAATAATTTGTAACACAAACCGATTCTCTCAGACCCCAACCATCTCCACCATAACCACTCAAAATCATTGCACAATAACAACCACAGTTTTCATGGCACACAATATGCTATCTCTTTAAGAAGCGACACCATTAAAATGAAACACAATAACAGTACCAGATGGAACACATTGTAACAAGTCGATTAATTTTAACCAACCTGAGCAAGAGAGATTCGACCTTTTGCAGAACAAATGATCAGGAATCGTTACAAAATAACTTGATCTAATTTGTTTCCAAAAACCCTTAAAAGTTCAGGTATTTTGTAAACAAAAACCTCGGGGATTTTGAAAACAAAAGATCAAGTAATTTTGGAGCCGATCCTTAGGAGATAAACAGATGTCTATTGAACGATTTGGTATTCCGACAAACGGCGGCCTGCCCTTTGCCAAGGCGGCAGGAGCTGAAGGATGGTTATATGTCAGCGGGCAAGTTCCCCGGGACAGTGAAGGACAGATAGTCTCCGGCAATATGACCACCCAGGCCAAGGCAACACTGGACAACGTAAAGGGCGTTCTTGAATTGGCCGGCTACAGCCTTGAGGATGTGGTCAGGGTCGGTGTGTGGATAGAAGATCCACGTGATTTTGCCGAGTTCAATAAGGTGTATGCCCAGTATTTCAGCACTGATCATGCGCCGGCCCGGGCAACCGTTCAGGCGATGTTGATGGCGGATTTGAGGGTTGAGGTTGACTGTATCGCCTATAAAAAGCCCCAGACCGAAGAGTAATCTCGTAAGATTTCAGGTGAGAGGATCAGTGAGAGGCATAATGGGATTAATAGGACAGCAGGCCCCAAAGGAGCATGATATTATCATCGTGGGGGGGGGCATCAGCGGAGCAGCAATAGCATACGGACTTGTGGCCTATGGGCACAAGGTAACAATGATAGATGCCCCGACCCCGACAAACAAGGCCTCCCGGGCCAATGTCGGATTGATCTGGTGTCAGTCCAAGTTTCTTCATCTGCCCGATTACGCCAGGTGGGGGTTTTATTCAGCCTCCCTGTTTCCCGCCCTGACAAAAGAGCTTGAGGAAGTCTCCGGTATCGGGATCCCGGTACACTACAAGGGAGGACTTATTGCCTGTCTCGGAGAAGACGAGTACCAAAATCGTGGCGCGTATATCGACAAGTTGCGTGAAGCATTGGGCGAGTATCCTGGAGAAATGATCTCCCGTTCAGCCCTTGAGAAAAAACTTCCCCATATCGGTTTTGGTCCCGAAGTGACCGGCGCGGCCTTTTGCGAAGCGGACGGTATGGTTGAACCACTTCAGCTGCTGAGGGCGTACAAAATCGCCTTTAGTAAATTAGGCGGCAATCTCGTTGAAACGATAATTCATGATGTGCGACCCGAGGATGGCGGCTATCGAGTGCACACTGAAAATGGACCAATGGACTGTGAACGGATCGTTTTAGCTGCCGGCCTTGCCAATAGAAGGTTTGCAGGATTTGCGGCACCGAATCTGCCGGTGTCCGCCGACAAGGGCCAGGTCCTTCTCGTCGAACGGATGCCGCCCATCATGCCCACACCCATACTGGGTATGACGCAGACCTTTGGCGGTACCACCATCATTGGATTCCGTCATGAGTTCATTGGCCATGATACCCGCATTGTTCAGGAAGATGTGGCCACCGAAGGGCAGTGGGCAATGAGGGTCTGGCCGGAACTTGGCCAAAAACGCCTCATTCGTGTCTGGAGTGGTTTGCGGGTAATGCCGGAGGATAAACAGGCCATTTACAGCCGGCTACCCGGGCATCCAAAGGCTACCCTGATCAATACCCACAGCGCCGTTACGCTGGCCGCAGCCCATACCCGTCATCTGCCGGAATTTATCCTTGGCGGAAAACTGCCTGATATGGCACAGGGAATGACCCTTAAACGTTTTGGTTACGATTGTTAAAAATTACCAGCCGGTCTTTTGGCCCGGCACGAACAGGTAGAGGAACATGGATAAAAGCAAATTAACGGTGACCATTATGATTGACGACAAAAAACTCAGTGTACCTGTGGGAGTATCGGTTGCAGCAGCAGTGCTTGGGCATGACCACCCCGGAGAGACCTATACTCATCCGGTGGATGGCAGCCCCAGAGCACCTTACTGCCTCATGGGAGTTTGCTTTGAGTGCATGATGGAAATCAATGGTGAGCCAAACGTGCAATCCTGCCTGATTCAGGTGGAGGAAGGCATGGTTGTAAAACGGCAGCTGTCGACAGTCGAGGCGAAATAATGGAAAGGCAGACAGATCTCGTTGTTGTCGGCGCAGGGCCTGCAGGACTTGCAGCAGCATGCTCGGCAAGCAGTTGCGGACTGGAGGTTGCCGTAGTTGATGAACATGCCTCTCCCGGCGGGCAGCTTTTCAGAAATATTGAGTCGCCACTGGGACAGTCCATGCTTGATGCCAAAGATCGGCATGCAGGTATGGAACTGGTTGAAAATTTTCGCAGATCAGGGGCGGCCTATTATCCCGGAACAACGGTTTGGGGGGTTGAACCAAGGTTGATTTCCTGCACCAGGGAAGGTAAATCCACGTTGATGCCCACGGCCTCGGTAATCATTGCACCCGGCGGTATGGAACGGCCTGTACCTTTTCCGGGATGGACCCTCCCCGGTGTAATGGGTGCCGGCGGGGCGGATATCCTCCTTCGTTCCGGCGGTACTCTGCAAAAAGACCCTAAAGCACCAGTGGTTCTTGCAGGAAACGGCCCCTTGCTTTTACTGCTTGCCTGCCACCTCATCGAAAAAGGGGTGAATATCGCGGCCTGGCTGGATACCGGGTATTGGTCACGACGGTTGCTTTCGACAGGATTGCTGCCGGCTTCCTTACTTGATTCCCCCTACCTTGGCAAGGGCTTGTCCATGGCCCTTAGAATACTCAAAGGCAAGATTCCAATGGTCACCGGAGTGCGTAATATCAGGGCCCAAGGAAAACGCTGCCTTGAAAAGGTCACTTATGAGGCCAATGGTAAAACCAGGCATATTGATACAGAATGTCTGCTCAGGCATGAGGGAATCATCCCCCGTACCCATATACTTAACTCAATGGGAGCAAAACACAGGTGGGACCCTCTGCAGCGTTACTGGTACCCTTTAACCGATGAATTCGGAGCCTCCAGTATTGACGGCGTATATCTGAGTGGTGATGCCGGCTATGTCCATGGGGGGGATGCCAGTATCATCAAAGGCACCCTGTCGGGCATCGCTGCGGCAAAACGACTTGGTATCATCACAGATGGTGAAGCTGTCTTCCGTGCAAAGGAGTCACTTAGCAAGCTGCGGCGGATGCGAATTGCCAGGGGCTATCTTCGTTATGTCTTTGCACCGAACCCCAATATCTTTGATATTGCC
>PIVQ01001448.1 GCA_003354055.1 Desulfobacteraceae bacterium
GGGAAAGCGAACTCAAAGACCTGGCAGACCAGTTCAACCTGATGCTGGATCGTATCGAAGGCCTGATCAATGGGATGCGGGAGGCCCTGGATAATGTGGCCCATGACCTGAGAACCCCTCTGACCCGGATGCGGATTTCCATTGAATGCGGAGTGCTGGAAGATAATCCTGAACGGCTCAGGGAGGCACTGTTTGACTGTGCGGAGGAATCCTTGCGCATCTCCCGGATGCTGACTACGCTTATGGATATTTCAGAGGCTGAAACCGGTGTGATGGAACTCTCATATCAAAACGTCCGGTTAAATGAACTCATGGAAGAAGTCAGGGATATCTATCAGTATACTGCCGAAGAAAAATCAATTGATTTGGAGATTGACTGCCCTGATAATTCTTGTATAACAGCTGACCATGACCGGCTCAGGCAGGTGCTCTGTAATCTTGTGGATAATGCCGTTAAATATTCTCCTGAGGGCAGTCGGGTTGACATCCGGGCCGTTGCTTTGGGCAATGCTATGGAGATCAGGATCTCGGACAACGGGATCGGGATACTTCCCAAAGATTTCCCAAGAATATTTGACCGGCTCTATCGAGGTGACCACAGCCGGGCCGAAAAAGGCTCAGGACTGGGTCTGTCACTGGTCAAGGCTGTTGTTCAAGCCCATAAGGGCAGCATTCAGGTGGAGAGTCGTCCTGAAAAAGGCTCTGTTTTTATCCTTTCCCTGCCGCTATAGACTTTCTTAAAGTTATCTTCATTAACATTACTTTCCTTTCAAAAGTGTAATGAAACTGAAAGCAATCTGAAATTAACGATCTGGTATAGTTCTGCCGGTTGAGTGGCGTTTTGGCGCCTTGGCGAATGAATCAAAAATAAACCGGTAATGAAATGAATTTAAAAAGTAAAAAAAGAAAATCCAATACGATTTTAAAAGATACCAGGGATCTGGTTCGGTTGATGACTGTAGTCTTGTTTATCCCCTGGTTCGGAGCCTTTACCACAGCCGTGTTCGGGTTTGAGGCCGAGTTTGAAGCAGAAATGGCTGTGACGATTTCTTTTGTGCTGTTCGGCAGCTTCTGGTGCGG
>PIVQ01000620.1 GCA_003354055.1 Desulfobacteraceae bacterium
CTGTTTGATGGCGGCAAGTTGCGTCAAGAGTGCCTCCATCTGGTCCAGGGGCATTGAGTTGGGCCCGTCACACAAGGCCTTATCCGGGTCCGGGTGGGTTTCCATGAACAATCCTGTGGCACCTGCGGCAATGGCTGCCTTTGAAAGGGTGGGAACGAACTGACGTTCCCCTGCGGAAGACCCTCCGCCGCCACCAGGCAATTGCACACTATGGGTGGCATCAAATATCACAGGCATATTCATCTCATTGAAAATTTGAAATCCCCTGAAGTCCACCACAAGATTGTTGTATCCGAAACTTGAACCCCGTTCCGTGATGGCAATATCCAGGTTTCCTGTGGCGTGGGCTTTACCTATGATGTTTTTACAATCAAATGGAGACAGAAATTGTCCTTTTTTAATATTGACCGGCTTGCCGGTCTCACAGGCAGCAACGATCAGGTCGGTCTGCCTGCATAGAAAAGCGGGGATCTGGATGATATCAAGCACCTGGGCCGCTTTTTGGGCCTGGTCCGGCAGATGAATATCGGAAATAACAGGAAGGTTCAGTTCCGTTTTGATTTGTTTTAAAATTTCAAGCCCCTTGTCAAACCCTGGACCCCGGAACGACTGAATTGACGTCCTGTTCGCCTTGTCATAGGACGCTTTAAAAATATAGGGGATATTAAGTTTTTCAGTAACGGCTTTAAGGTGTTTGGCAATGGTAAAACAGGTATCATAATCTTCAATCACGCAAGGCCCGGCAATTAGAAAAAAAACCGGAGCTTTGGTTTGGATTAAGTCAAAAAAGAAGTTGTTCATTTTGTAGATCCTTAAAAAAAATTGTAGATCCTTAAAAAAAATTGGAGATCCTTAAAAAAGGTAATGTTGGGCTAAAATTATAGTTTGGAAGAGTAAAAGTCAAGAATGTAAAATTCCTTGATATGTAAGGCTTTTGCTGGTATTTTATGGTGATTTTATTTTGCTGTATCCTAACTTCTTGATAAATAAGGTTATTTGATGAAAAAAACGGTTTCTATTCTGGTGCTCCTCGGGATTCTTATCCCTGCTGTCTGGGTTTTCTTTTATAAATACGAGGGAGCATCCCCTGAAGTAGACATCAGCCTGCCTTCCAAGTACCTGAAAAAATCCTATGAAATGAATCTGAAAGTCTCAGATCAGGGAACAGGGTTGAGACAGGTAATGGTCTCATTAATGCAAAACGGCAACGAAAAGGTATTGCTGGATAAAAACTACCCGCCGTCATCGGTGTTTTCTCTGTTTTCAAACCAAAAGGTTATTGAAGAAACCTTTACCATTCCGGTTGAGTCCCGAAAATACGGCATGAATGACGGAGATGCCGTTATCCGTATTCTTGTGCTGGATTACTCCTGGCGTGGATGGAATAAAGGGAATCGATTTTATGAAGAAAAAAAGGTGGTTATTGATACAAAGCCGCCCCAGATAAGAATTCTGACCCAGCAGCATAATATAGAGCGTGGGGGAAGCGGCCTTGTCATCTATAAAGCTGTTGAGGAAGACATCCTAAGCGGGGTGATGGTCGGGGATAATTTTTTTCCGGGTCATTCAGGCATGTTCAAAAATCCTAACATATATGCATCGTTTTTTGCCCTGAATCATACACAGGGACCGGGTACTCAGATCTTCGTCCGGGCACAGGATCAGGCAGGCAATATATCCAAAAAAGGATTTCATCATTATATTAGGGATCGAAATTTTCGAACTGATACCCTGAACATATCAGATAGGTTTTTGGAACGCAAAATGCCGGACATCGATCTGGATGACAAGGAAGATGAGTTTTCCAATGCTAAAAATCCTTCTTTGGAAAAGTTTTTGTACGTGAATGAAGATCTAAGAAGGCAGAACGTTGAGACGATTCTTTCAGTCCCTTCTGATACGGTTGGCCGCATGATGTGGCAGGGTCGGTTCGGCCGTCTTGCCGGTGCTGCCACCCGCGCCAAATTTGCAGACCGAAGAATCTATAAGTATAAAGGCAAGGAGATTGACCGGGCCGTTCACCTGGGTATGGATCTGGCTTCTACGTCCCACGCGGCGGTTAAGGCAGCCAACGGCGGACGTGTGATCATGGCAGAAGATGAGGGCATATTCGGTAATACCGTTATCATCGACCATGGGTTCGGTCTTGCCAGTCTCTACTCTCACTTAAGTGATATCCTGGTAAAAACAGGAGACGAGGTGGCAAAGGGTGATCTCATTGGGAATACCGGGTTGACCGGTCTTGCCGGCGGGGACCATCTCCATCTGTCCATCATTGTTCACAATACCTTTGTAAACCCTGTGGAATGGTGGGATTCCAACTGGATTAAAAATAATATTACCTCAAAAATAGACGCTGTTAAAAACGATATTAAATAAGGATCGGCTCCAAAATTACTTGATCTTTTGTTTTTAAAATACCCAGTCTTTTAAGGGTTTTTGGAAACAATTTAGATCAAGTTGTTTTGTAACGATTCCTAATCTGGACAACAACGGGACAACAAACTAATGAATGACTATCAGGTAAAAACCCATCGGGTAAACAAAACCTATCGGGAAATCAACGATAAAATTGCCAGGGGCGAAGCCGTGGTTGTAACGGCTGAAGAGATTATTGATATTGCGGAAAAAGAAGGGGTGGTTGAAGCTGCAAAAAAAGTAGACGTGGTAACCACCGGAACTTTTGCACCCATGTGTTCTTCCGGAGCCTTTATAAATATCGGCCAGTCTTCTCCACTGGTCCGGACCACCAAAACCTGGTTCAACAACGTACCGGCCTACTCAGGCGTTGCCGCTGTTGACTGCTATCTTGGTGCCACCCAAACCTGTGATGATGATCCGTTAAACAAACATCACCCTGGTGAGTTCAACTACGGCGGCGCCCATGTGATCCAGGATCTTGTGGCAGGTAAAGAAGTCCATGTCCGGGCGGAAAGTTACGGAACAGACTGCTATCCCAATCTCAAGATTGAGAAAACCGTCACCCTGAAAGACCTGCCCAATGCCATGCTCTGCAATCCCAGGAATGCCTATCAGAATTATAATTGTGCCATAAACCGGGCAGACCGCGTCAAGTATACGTATATGGGAACCCTTAAGGCCAATACGGCCAATGCCAATTATTCCACCTCAGGAGAGTTGAGCCCGCTGTTTAACGATCCCTATTTGAAAACCATTGGTGTAGGCACCCGAATTTTTCTGGGCGGTGCACAGGGCTATGTCACATGGACCGGTACCCAACATAAAACAGAGGTTGAGAGGGGCCTTAACGGAGTGCCTGTAACGCCTGCCGGAACTCTTGCCGTTAACGGAGATCTAAAGGAGATGTCTGCTGAGTGGCTGGTCGGCCAGAGCATCAGGGGATACGGGGTGTCTTTATCAGTGGGCCTAGGGATTCCCATTCCCATTTTAAATGAAGAAATTTTAAAGTACACTTCAGTCTCCGATAAAGATCTTTTTACCCAGATTGTGGATTACGGGTATGATTATCCTCAGGCCATTTCCAAATCCTACGGCCAGGTCAGTTACGCGGAACTTAAAAGCGGTTCCATAATGGTCAAGGGCAAAACCGTGCCCACAGTTCCCCTGTCCAGCATGGTCAAAGCCAGAAAAATTGCAGATATACTGAAAACTGATATTCAGCGCGGCCGGTTTTTTATAGGAACCCCGCAACACCTGTTCTGTTAACCTAAAATTGAATGAATGAAATTAAGATGACAACCAAAAAGAAAAACGCCTGGCGGGAGAATATAGAGGCCATTCTCATTGCCATTGTGATAGCCATGTTCATCCGGACCTTTATTGTACAGGCTTTTAAAATACCCTCGGGATCCATGCTGGAGACTTTGCAGATCGGAGACCAGATCCTGGTTAACAAATTTATATACGGGGTCAAGATTCCCTTTACCAACGGCAAAACCATCATTCCCGGCAAAGATCCGGAACGGGGGGATATCGTGGTATTCAAATACCCTGAAGATCCGTCCAAGGATTATATCAAACGGGTAATGGCAGTGGGAGGAGATACCCTTGAAATCATCGACAAAAAACTATTTGTCAATGATAAACAGGTGACCGAACAACCCTGGGCTGTCTATAAGGACGAGAGGATTATTCCGGGAAGGTACACGACCCGGGACAACCATAAAAAAATAAAAATTCCACCCAACAAATTATTTGTAATGGGGGATAACCGGGATAACAGCCACGACAGTCGATTTTGGGGATTTGTGGACCTGACTGAAGTAAAAGGTGAAGCATTTATCATCTACTGGTCATGGAACAAAGACAGTTTTGGTGTCCGGTGGAACCGAATCGGCAATCTTTTATTTTAAGGACCTAAACTATGCGGTTTGACAAGAAAGATATTCTGGATATTCAGTCTCTTGGCAA
>PIVQ01000621.1 GCA_003354055.1 Desulfobacteraceae bacterium
TTAATAAATCTGGTAGAAATATAGAAATAGAAATATTTTATAATGATGAAATGTTAATTAATGTTACAAAACATGTATTAGTTCCTAAACACGAATTATTAACAGAACAAGAAACCAAATTATTTTTTAAAAAAATTGGTAAGAAAATTCCTCATATTAAAAAAAGTGATAAAGTTTGTAGATATTATAATGGTAAAATAGACCAAGTTTTTAGAATATATAGAAAAAATGAAATATATTATAGAATAGTTTCATTATAAAATAATTAAAATTGAATATATATATAAAAATATTATTATCATATAATGTTTTTATCAAGTTCTTTTAGGTATTTTAAAGATACATTTAATTATTCTCATTTTCATTTATTTCATATTGAAGAAGATAAAGAAATTGATAAACATTTACAAATATTAATAAAATATAAAGAAATTAAATTAGAATTAGAAAAAATAGGATTATATCATAATGCCCAAAAACAATATTTTTTAATATATAATATATATTAATTGTTAAAATTGAATCTAAAATTAATTTAAATTATATTTAATTATGAGTAAAGAATATATTGATATTTATAATGACTCACTCGGAAGTTTTATTGATGTTTTTTCACAAAGTTATAACTTGGATAATGAAGAACTTAAAGAAAGATATACATATATTTATAGTAAAAAATTAACAGGATATATGCTTTTTGTTCAAGATATGTATGAAAATAATAAAATAGATACAAATCAAAAATTCACAGTTAATTCAAAGATTATTTCTGGAATGTGGAAAACCATAGATAAAAATATTAAGAAAGGATATACAGATAAAGCTTTAATGCAAAATTCAAAAGGTAAGGTAAAAAAAGTAGTTAAGAAAGTTAAGGAAGAAGAGAAAATACCTGAAATTATATATAATGATGATTTAGATGATATTTCTTTAATAGAAATAGAAATTGATGGTATAAAATATATCAAAGATATATTTAATAATATTATTAGTATTAATGAAAATAATGAAGGAAATTATATTGGTCTAATTAAAGATGGTGAAGTTATAATATTTTAAATACAAAAATAATATTGTTATTAATTATAATATTTAATATAATTAATAAATGAGTAAAGTAATTAATTTACAAAAACCAAATGATATTAAACTTTTTTTAATTGAAGTTAAAAAAATATATAATAAAAAATCATCAAATTGTGTCATAAATACAAAATATTCTTATACATCTACTAAAAAAGAAAAACAAATATTTAGTTTAAATATGTGTAGAATAAATGGAAATCAAAAACCATACTTGGAAGTAAGAATAACTGATGATAAAAATGGTATATGTTTAATAATGTCCTTTCATAATAAAAAACCACACTCAAAATATAAAACAATGCCAGTATTTAAAAAATCTAAAATAGAATTAATATCAAAAGGGAAATGTGGTTATAATAAAAAGAAAAAGACTGTTAATATGTCTGGTTCATTTATATTAAACTTAGCAAATACTCTCAATGATATTTTAGAAGTTAATGTTGCTACATTAGATGATGATTCAAGATTAGAATTATGTAATTCTAATGTATCGCTTAAAATATTAAACTTATTAAAATATGGTAAAACTTGGTATGAAAGAGCTGGTAATTATTCATTAGATGATAAAGAGGTATATAAAAGAGCAAAATTAGTTGGCGAAATGACAGTTAAACAATTATACGATGTTCTTTTAGAAATTGATAATGATATGTTAAAATATGATATTTTTGATATGTCAAAGTTAAAAGGTAATTCTATACAAAAAGTTGAAAAAATATTAGATAGTATAAGTGAAAGTAAAAGATCAAAAGTTAAAACAATATTCAATAAAGCTTTTAATAGAAATAGTAAATTATCAGAATGTGATCAATATTTCTTATGGGAACATATACTACAATTAAATCCTAGAAAATATATTCAAAAATCAAGTAATGCTAAATATAAAGCACTCAAAGAATACTATAAATTTGCAAATGAAGCACACTATTTTTCACCTTCTACTAGAAAAAAAATAAATTAATTATATTAATATTATATATATTATAAATATAATATAATGGATAATAAAACTAAGAAAACACTTGAAATGTGTAATCAATTTTTAAATAATGATACACGAAATCCTAAAACTAATAGAAAAATTAAAAAAAATGGACCAACATATAAAAAATTAATGAAAGAATGTAGTAATATAATTAAAGTAGAAAAGAAAAAAAAACAAAAAAAACCAAGAGTTGTTTTAGCACTACCAGGTTTAAAAAAACTAAGAAAACCAGTTGTAGCACCATTACCACCAGGTTTAAGAAAATCTCCTTTAACTCCAAAACAACCATCAAAACCAGCACCTCCTGGATTAAAAAAAATTGTTAAAAAAACAGGTAGAAAACAAAAAAAACCAAGAAAAATAGTAAAATCTATACCAAAAGTTATAAAACCAGTTATGAGAGTTCAAAGAATTAGAAGAACTGAACCAGATCCAGTTTGTGATATATGGTTAAGATTTAAAGATAAAAATCCTAAAACTGGTAGAAAAATTAAAGTAAATGGACCTACTTATAAGAAATTTGTTAAACAATGTATCACGAATAAAGAAATTAGAAAAAATCTTACTTTAATTGATTCTTCTGTTAGAAAAATAGTTACTGATTATGGTAAAAAATCTGTTAATTTAATTGTTAAAAAAAGAACACGGGGAATACGCGATCAAAATGTAAGATTAATATCTGGAACTAAATTAACAGAACTTATTATGATTTTATACTTATTAAGAAAACATAAGAAAGGTATCAATATGTTATTAAGAAAAGATTTCAAGAAATTATTCAAAAAAATTAATACAAATAAAATGAACTTAAAAGATATTAGGTCATTAGATTACTTAACAATTGTAAATATTGATCCTAAAACAGATAAACCAACAGATGTTTTTTTTCCATATACTAATAAAGGTATGGATATGTATTTCTGGGCTTCTAATAATCCAAAAGATAAACAGAGTAAGAATAGATTCACATTTTTATTAATGTCAATACAATCAAAAGGTATTAAAGGTTCAGATGGTAAATATATTAAAAATAAAGAACCTTGGGGACACTTTAACTTTATGGTTTATGATAAAAATGAAAATACTATTTATAGATTTGAACCTAATGGTGGTAGTGTTAATTTTTATGATAGTCCAGCATTAGATAAAATGTTAACAGAACGATTCAAAAAATGGGGTGATATTCAATATAAATCTATGAATAATTTTTGTCCTATAATTCCTGGTAAAAGAGGAACAAGAGGACCACAAGCATTAGAAGATAGAACTGAAATACAATTAACTGACCCTGGTGGATTTTGTGCTTATTGGTCTATTTTCTTTATTGATTTTATTTTAACTAATTATAAAAAGAAAGCATTCAAAAATTACACAATAGAAGATTATTTAAAATCTATGATTGCTGATATTGGAAGTAAGTTCGGAACATATAAACAATTTATTAGAACTTTTGCTATATTTATTAATAACGCAGCAAAAAATATTCATAATAAAGACATTGATAAATATATTGACGGAATGATAGATCAAATCTAATAAAATAAAACTAAAATTGATTATTTTATATTAATTAAATTATAAAATAATAACTATGTCTTCCACAAACCAAATTGATTGTTTAATTGAAGTATCAAAAGGTTCAAATGTCAAATATGAATTTGATAAAGAAAAGAATATGTTGAGATGTGACCGTATTCTTAGCACAAGCATGAGTTACCCAGGAAACTATGGTTATATTGACTATACATTATCAGAAGATGGTGATCCAATTGATGTATTATTAGTCTGCGAATTTCCATTACAACCATTATCATTAATTACTATTAAAATTATTGGTGTATTAATGATGACAGATGAAAAAGGAACAGATGAAAAATTAATCGCAGTTCCAACAGAAGATGTTGATCCTGATAGTGAAGATATTAATAATTTAAGCGATTTACCAAAATCATTACTTAATAAAATAAAACATTTCTTTTCACACTATAAAGATACAGAGAAAAATAAATGGGTAAAAGTTGATGATTTTAAAAATGCCGAAGAAGCAATAGTAATTTATCAAGAAGCAATTGACAGATATAATAATAAATATAATTAATATGTTAAAATATCTACCCAAAAAATTTCTTAAAAACTTGATTTGGTTTTCCTTTAATTTCATTACCTAGCATTTTCTTTTGCTTAGCACTTAATTTTTTATTAACAACTTTATTAGGGTATTCTATATAATTTCCTAATAAGTATCTTATATTTTGAGCATGAGATTCACCTATTAATAATACGTGTTTATTATTCTTATCATATAATATTTCTATAATTG
>PIVQ01001449.1 GCA_003354055.1 Desulfobacteraceae bacterium
GCCCCGGCCAGGAGAATTACATGATCTACCAGTTTTTTGCCCAAGCCTTTGTTTTGAAACGCCGGCAGCACTGCCAGACGGTTCAGATAGGCCAGGTCCGGCTCAGGACTTTCATAGGCCACGCATCCAACGACCTGTCCTGTGACCTCACTGACAAAATAGCGTTCTCCCCTGTCCATACCTGTCTGAACCCATTCCGGGGTGCAAGAGGAAGGGTGGGAAGGGGCATTGTCTTGGTTCAAACCCAATTGCTCTGCCACAGGAATGTTGGCTGCCTTTACAATGGCTGCAACACGTTTGATATCTTTCTTTGAAATTTCCCGGATGCTCACGGCGATCTCCATAGTTAAATAAGGTATTAAGGATCGGCTCCAAAATTACTTGATCTTTTGTTTTCAAAATACCCAGTCTTTTAAGGGGTTTTGGAAACAATTTAGATCAAGTTATTTTGTAACGATTCCTAACGCATTCTTATCCGAGCGCCAGGTCTTTGTCCATAAAAAAACCATGGCCCTGTCCGGTGAGGGATAAGGCCATGGCTCGTGATCTTACGTTGGTATAAAAACTATCAGGCTGTATTAGCCGATAGGTACACCCCATTTTTTAACGAACTTGTCAGTATCAGATACTGCTACGTGGAGATCCTGTTCTTCGTCAGCAGGCATGATGCTGACATTTAAGTGGAAGTTAAGGGGATTTCTG
Organism: Desulfobacteraceae bacterium; assembly: GCA_003354055.1. The sequence goes on from PIVQ01001449.1 coordinate 703, forward strand.
ACTTCCATGCTGGGATCGGTATCGATGCTCAGAACCAGGTCGCCGCCGCTGGTTTCTACAAGACCGTTCAGGGTTGATTCATTAGCGTGGAAGCACTTGTAGTATTTCTTTGCAGCATTATCGTATTTGTATACGATGAACTGAAATTCTATGGCTGTGCTGTCCAGGGTGTTCAAGGTCAGTCCGGCCAGATTTGTCTGGTTGGTATTGGAAACCTTGGCGTCAAAGGTGACACCGTGGGCATATCCGCCTTGCCAGTATACGCTTGACATAACCCCGACAACGCTGACCTTGTCACCTGCGATGTCTGTGGGATCGGTTACTCCGATGTCTGCGGACAATTCAGTGTCGCCTATTTTCAATGCGGTGATGTGT
>PIVQ01000622.1 GCA_003354055.1 Desulfobacteraceae bacterium
CAATGACCTGTAAAATGCCTCAAGATCCCCTGAAAAACAATTGCCGACCGTGGCATTGAACAGGGTATCTCCTGTTACAATAAAACCGTCCCCTTTAAAACAGACCGAATCCGTGGTGTGACCCGGGGTGAGTAAGACTTCAAGTCCCTGCCCCTCATCCACCAGCCCTTCCAATTCAATGATCTGCCCCTGGCTCAGGGATTGGCAATCCACAAAAACGGCCCCTGTTTTTTTCACAAGCATCCTGTTGCCCAGGGTGTGGTCCTGATGGGAATGGGTATTGGTCACATATTTAATTTCAACACCACGGTCTTTTGCAAACCCGGCCATGTCATCGGGATTGCCAGCATCAATGGCAATCCCCTTTTTGGCAGTGTAAACCAGATACCCCAGATTATCATCAGCATATCGGAATTGTTCAATATCCATTCATCGTCTCCCTTTTCAGAGCCAAGATTATCAATTTTCAGTTACCCGTTTCTACATTAGGCCGCGCATCAAAAATAAACGACCCAGGTTATTGGCGTGGCATTTCCAAGGGCAGCCATCCACTTAGGATGGTTGTCTTTTGCTCGGGTTATTTTAATTTGATGCCACGCCTTAAAACAGACTGTCTTCCTCGTCAGATCCGGTTTCCTCATCCTGATCATGGATAGAAAGATCTTCCCCCTCGTCACTGTAAATTCCCTCAATTTCCTCATCATCCATGGCTTCGGCCATAAACTCATCATCAAAGGCATGTTCAACACCGTGTTCCTCAAAAATCAGGTTTAAGGCCTCTTTGAGATTCCGCTCCAGGCTTTCAGCAAATTCTCCGTTTTCATCCGGTGTAAACTCATAGATGTCTTCGCTCTCTTCTAAAAGGTCCCTCAGATCGGCATCAATTTGTGAGCGGGTGTAAAAATCAGCTTCATAGTTATCAAGTATTTCATTGAAAAGTTCATTGAGCTCAAAGGCATCCACGGCTTTAGAAATGGTCATTTTTTTTGCCATTTATCATCCCCCCTGTGAATAAACTTTGGAATTCCCTCTATGATAGTGGGAGTTTTTTTTGATGTCAATTCAGTATTAAATTATTTTAAATAATCCGAGTGATCATTTCTTTTAAATAATCTGGATCAGCAGATTTTTCAACATAGTATTTGGGAACCGGCGTATTGGTATCAGGTTTTACATTAAGCATTTTCACATAATGGACAAAGGCCTGCCGGTCCACTCCGGAAAAAATAATCAATGGGAGATCTTTGTAGCGCAGATCTGACTTCAGTTCCTGATAGACAAGGGCACCGCCCTTTTCAGGCATCATAATATCCAAAATAATCAGATCCGGAATCTTCTGTTTCAGGGCTTTGAGCCCCTCGTCACCGTTCCTGGTCATAACAGGGTCATATCCTAAGGATTTAACCACAGTCATCAGGTAAAACCGCATCTCCATTTCATCTTCAATGATGAGAACGGTTTTTACTTTTCCCTTTTCCGGGCTCATGGCAAACATCCTTGTCCGGCCTGGGCAGGAGGGGGAGCGGCAACAGTGACGTCTGAAATATGAATACCACCGGCCCCCGTCCCACCCGGGCACGAAATCAACTTATATTCCTAATTACAATTTATCAGGCTTGTTCACACTGGCCACAGGGCAGGCAGATCTGAGCACGACCTGTTCCACTGTGGATCCCATAACCGCCTCCTCAATATCCACCTCTTTGGTATGATGGGCCATGACAATAAGATCGGAGCTTTTTTCCCGGGCAAATTTGAGCAGTTCCACATAGGGAACCCCTTCCCAGACTGCGATCTCGTAGTTGTCAAAATCCTCCATCGTTGAGACGTAAAGAGATTCTATTCTTTCTTTGGCCTCTTTTATCCGCCCTTCAATGGACATCTGGCCGGGCCCCACGCCTGCCTGGGAGGTTTCAATATTCACTGCATGGAAAAGATGAAGCTTGCACCCGATGTGTTTGGCCATTTTATAGGCAAACTGAAAGGCCGACATGGATGCCTTGGAGAAATCCGTGCCAAAGACAATCTGGTTAAAATACCAAAAACAGGTCTCACAGGGCCGTGAGATGATGAGCACCGGACATTTTGCCCTCAGAGCCACCTTCTGCATGGTCGTGCCGATAATCCCACGAAACCGCTCTGCTGCCGGATCATCCTGGCGGGTATGGGCACCCATGACAATACAGTCCGCCCCGATCTTCCGGGCATACCTCAGGATTTCAGTCGACGGAATTCCGGCAGTGGCTTCGTACACAGGTTCTGAATGTTTCTGCACCAGGGCGTCATAGGTGGTCTTCATCTCTTCTTTGACCCATTCAATATAATCCGGCCCTGCTGACTCTTTTTCCCCGGACACATAGTCAGTGACATAGGCGCCGCTGCCATGGGAGGGTTCGCCAAACGCATGGAGCAGGGTCAATTCGGATTCATACTTTTCAGCGAGTTCAAACGCAATTTTAGCAGCCGCATCACAGGCCGGTGACGCATTGGTGGCGAATAGTATTTTTTTAAACATAACTACCCCCTTATGGAACATTGTAACGGGTTAAAATTAAAAGACATCTCCCATGTCACCCCATCAATCAACTCGTAGAGTGAATAAAAAGTGTCATATGTAAACATATCCTGGCCATCGCCGAAGATGATATGCTTGAGCTCTCCCAGACGCAGGTCATGTTCCAGCAAACTTGCCATCTGGAAAAATTTTAATCCAAGGATCTTTTCACCTTTTACCCCTTTAAGGCTATTGTAGATCTCAACGCCCGGTTTCCCCGGGAACCCCTTCATGGCAATGGTTTTATAGAATATCAAACCATCGATTTCGGAAGCTTTGGGATACCCTTTTCCGGCATCGTCCGCCATGGTCAGCAAGGGGTCCAGAAGTTCAGACATTTGGATATAAACGGTATGGGCCTTGATCATGGCAAAAAATGAGGACAGTCGGTATCCGTCCGCAAGTTCCACAAGATTGGACAGCAGAGCAAGGGGGTTACCCGTGAATGGTTTTCCCCGCTTCATTATCCTGCCGTCCCGTGTGAGTAATACTTTTTCCATGGTCATGCGCCCTTTTTATTGTCAGTTGCCCGGCTGACCGGTATCTTGATGGTAAAGACCGAGCCTTTTCCCTTTTTTGTCTCAAACCAGATGTCCCCTCTGTGCTCATCAATGATCTTTTTAGTGGTCATCAATCCGAATCCAGTGCCGTGGGTGCCTTTGGTTGTGATGAAATCCTTGAACAGAATATCAGCGATTCCCCTTTCCATACCAGTCCCGTTGTCCCGGACCTTATAAAAGACAGCTCTGTTTTCATCAGCACCTTCGCTGTCCACCTCAATGGCAACCTGTTTGTCCGGCGAATCTTTACCGGTCCCGCTGTCAAAGCTGTCAAAAGCGTTGGTTACCAGGTTAAAAATGGCATTGTACATGGCAGTCTGGTCCACGATAATTTGAAGTTCGTCTTGAAGAGGGGTCATGGTGAACTTAATATTCTGGGCATCTGCTCTTGGGGAAAGAAGTGCCATGACCTCCTTTGCCGGGTAATTGGGATTTACTTTCTTTAATTTCAGACGGCTGGTTTTGGCATAGTTGAGCAGATCCAGGGAAAGGTTGGTAATCTTGTCGATATTGCCCTTCATCATTTCCCAGCCCTTGACCAGGTACTCTCGGTTTTCATTTTCAATGCCCTGTTCCAGGATAAAGGAGGAGCCTTTGAGACCGCCGGCAATATTCTTGATGACATGGGACATACCGGCTACGGTCTGGCCGATGGTGACCAGGTTCTCACTTTCATCAATCTTCCTGTCCTTTTCCTTGATCAGGGATTCCAGATCATCCATATAGGTTTTGATCCTGGCATTGATGGAAATCCGGTCCACAGCCTTGTCCACGGAAATTTCAAGTTCCTCGGAGTCAATGGGTTTGGTTATAAAATCAGCGGCCTCGTATTGAAGACTTTTTACAGCCAGATCCATGTCCCCGTGGCCTGTGATCATGATCACCTCGGTTTCCGGGCTGACCTGCTTGATCTGGCGGAGCAATTCGATGCCGTCAATGCCGGGCATTTTGATATCGGTAATCACAATATCCGGTTTTTTATCTTTGAATACGACAAGACCCTGGTCACCGTCAGGGGCCAGAAGGACTCTGAATCCGGCATGGGTCAGGGTAATGTTCAATACATTCCTGATTCCTTCTTCATCATCAACCAGAAGGATGGTATAGATGCGGTCCTGATTACCCATGACCTTCCTCCTTCACGGCAAAGAGCATGATAAAGGTGGCACCGCCGTCTTTGTTGTTGTGAACCGAGATCTCACCACCGGACTCCCGGATGATCCCGTAGGAGATGGACAACCCCAGGCCTGTGCCCTGCCCGACTTTTTT
>PIVQ01001450.1 GCA_003354055.1 Desulfobacteraceae bacterium
AACAATAGCCAAGTACAGATGCAAGCATACAATAAAACGCAACAATTAAAGCCTGCAATGGAACAAACTACTAGCCCTAAAACCTTACAGTCTGATACAGTAAGTATCTCTCAAGAAGCCATGGCTGCAGCTGGAACTGAACTTCAACGTGGTGGTGGAATAATACCTATTAAACCTAAATGATATATAAAGGCTATGGATGTTTTTAACTGAGTTTTTTGGCTTTTTTTCGTTATCTGCTCTCACAATGTGGGGTTTTCTAATGGCGTTCTTCTTTAATGCCTTTGTTTATTCCCTTAGTGTAAAAAGAAATACAACCTTATTACTCAGTTCATTTGTTATGATGCTCTCATATACAGTGTCAGATTACTTCTTTACATGGTTATCGATAAAAACAACTGTTTTATTAGATTGGGCTATATATGATTTAATCACTATTGCCATTCTTACTGTGGCTTTTTTAATTATTAAGAAATCAACTCCCTCATTTTTATATTTAATTGTAGGTTTAACAATTAACTCCTCTTTATTTTTATCTATGTATATAGATATGTATATATACAAAAACCAAGAACCTTGGTTTCTTTGGAATATATACACATTTTCAGTAAATATAATTGACTTGATGATGATTGTAGCTCTAATAACCGATAGAGATTTTTTAGGCCTTCACATACTTAAAAGTAAATTCGTTAGCCTTTTAAAACCTAAAAAAAACTACAAAAGGCTATAACTATAAGTATAGGTTGTGTTTGTATTTTTTAGCTAACTTGCAATAACTCACGATGAAAACTTATTACCTTGGGTAATCTCATTAAGGTGTTTTGTAGTCATATCTGACTATATTATCTAGAGCAGAAAAGCACTTAATTAGCGCATGCTTATAATGCGCTAATGCGGTCAATGGCTATTAAGAGTCACAGCCTAATTTGGTTTTTAAAGCCTTTACTATAACAAGGTCTACAAATTCGCTGACATCACCATTGTGACGTGCCACTTCTTTAACAAGTGTTGAGGAAATAAATGAGTTTCTCTCTGCTGGGGTTAAAAATACGCTTTCTAAATCTGGGTTGAGG
>PIVQ01001451.1 GCA_003354055.1 Desulfobacteraceae bacterium
AAATGTATATCTTAAAAGCAACACCTCATAACTTAAACAAAATGAAATTAAATAAATCATTAGAAGAGAAACAAAGAACATATTTCTTAGGATTAATGGTAGGAGTATATGCTAGATTCTCAGAAGAATTATTAAGTAAATCAAATACCAAAAAATTAAAAGAGTTCATCGCGAAAAATATTGAATTATTAGGTATGTCTTTAAATAAAAAATCAATGTTCTTACAGAAACCCGTAGAAAACAGAGTAGCACCAGCAGTTGTATCAGAGGAAATGAAAGAATCTGATAAAGATGAATTATTAAATGATTTTATGACTGAAGATTTAGAAGAAATTGAAATTATTGATGAAGAAATTGAACAAATGGAAGATTATGATTTAGAAGTTGATGATATCATTAATGAAGAAGAATTATAATTTAATTTTTTAAAAACAATCTTATATAATGGACTGATTTTATAATATTTTTTTCTTTGATTATTATATACAAAAAACCAATGAATCCATTAAAAAAATTATTATCAATGTTAATGAAATTAGTAAAAATGATAATGAAACCATTTAAAGCAGCATTTAAAACACCAATGAGAACTATGTTTTCAATAATGTTTATTGTTATTGCTTTAGTAATTGTTGTAGCAATGCGTAAATCAGCAGAACAATTTACACAAGAACAAGCTGAACCATTAAATACAATTAATAACAAAACAACTAAATTTTAAGTAAGTAACAAATGTATTAATTCTAAAATTGATTTATAATTATAATTTAATTATAATAATTATGTCTTTACAAAAACTAATTCAAGAAATATTATTACAAAATGGAAATGAAAAATATCTTTCTAATAATATCAATGAATATATAGGTAAAAATTGTTGTCAAAAATGTTTTCGTAACTCAGATTCTCCATTAAGAAATGTTATGTCATTTGATAAGTCAAAAGGTGACTATCAATTTCGTGATTTACCAGGAGCAAAATATATATTAAAAAAGTTTTGTAAAAACTGTTGTCATTCAAAAGCAAGTTCAGCAAAGATTTATATTGAAATTCGTGACTAAAATAAAATTGAAAA
>PIVQ01000623.1 GCA_003354055.1 Desulfobacteraceae bacterium
ACCCCGTATCTGATGGACAGATCCCGGGCATCATGAATCACCCCCTGGCCTCTGGAATACTTGGTAAACACATCTATCCAGAAGTCCACATTGGGCTTTATCACCGAATAAACAGGAAAGTCTTCAGGAACAATGGGGGGCTGCTTTTTGGTGGCAGCCAAGCTGGTAAGTCCGTGGGTTAAAACAAAGCCTGCAATCAAGATTGCCATCATGCAGGGGCCAAAAAAACGCCTGATCAAAAATACCATAGGTTCTCCGGATGGCCTTTGTAATATTTAGAGGGTTGTCTCTCTACGCTCGGGTACCAGACAATTTACCATATCAATGGTTGATTTTGAACAGGAAAGAAAAAAAGACTGGATCCGGCTTCCTGCTTGAAGAGTGATGGAAACCCCAACCATATCCACATCACCAAAGACAGTACCACCTGAAACCAACCCTTAACATAATTGGCAACCAAAGGTTCTCCACAAGCTTTTCTCGCTCTTCCCGCTGATAGCTTCTTTAGCCTTCGACCTGACAAGGGAGGCAAGGCCAGCCCCCGGTCCGGCCAGCCCGGATACGGCGATCACTGTTTTTAAGATAGTCTAATCTTGCTGCGTAAAAAGCCGTGAATTTTCAGCACGGCTTTTTTACGCTCCGCTTCCTCCGCTACGATAAGACTATCTATAAAAACAGCAATTTAATGCCGTCTTCCGGCCTGCCCGAACCTCAGTGCAGAAGTCAGCGGTTTTAATGTTCCTATCATTGTTGTAGACACCGTAGTATCTTCGATACTGGGGTCCAATGGATCTCAGATTTTGGGTATATCGGCCAGTCTGTTAATTTAGGGGCATGGCAAATGTTGTCTGATTTTGAACAACAAAAGGAAAAAAGTCCGACTGAAAAGGAGGGTGAAAAGAAAATGGCCATTTATTGAAATTTTGTGGAAAAAAATTCATAAAAATCAGGGTTGCCCTGATTGACTTTAATTTCTTCAGAAGATAAGTTGCAAAATCGTTAACAAGCTTGATCCTCTTTTTTATATCGGCTTAAGATCAGTTAAAGATCAACTTGTCAATTTTTGATCCTATTTTATGACAGGGTCGAATCAAATACCGGATATTGGGAGCAAGGTTTGAATCTGAGTATCTATTTCTCGATGAAATCCAGAATGGCAGGATCAAACAACAGAACCAAAGAACAAAATGAGGATAAAACTTTTATGGTACGGTACAAGCACATAATATTAGGGAGTAAATATCCTAACCGCGTTCTTATAATTGGGAGGAGACGCCATGATTAAAAAAAAAATTTCTTTTCTGATCTGTTTAACTCTTATCATCCTGCATTCCGGGTTGAGCTATGCGAATACTTGTACAAGCGTTGATTCTGAATATATAGCTGACGCCATTGAAAATTATTATTATTGGTTTTCTAGTTGGCAGAATGCGACCATTTTGGGCTACTTTTCAACGGATGATGAAGCTCTGGCTGCTGCGAAATCTGCTCCTCGGAAGTATCAAGGGTATATGTGGCTTGGTAAAACAACTAATCATTTTTATAAGGGGTATTTGGCTTATAATCCTTATTCCGAGGATCCTAATTCCTCCTATGTCGCTTTTGTTGTAAGTCCGTTTGAATGTGTTGTAGAAGATACGGATTATGATTCAGACGGTGACGGTGTACCAGATAAAGATGACGTAGATTCTCAGGCGACAGAAAGAAAAGGTTTTGGCCTGGACCCCCAGGCTTGTTCGGTGAATAGAAATCAAAATCTTGTTGCTGATCCCATCAATATTTTTAATGGGAATCTCATAGAAAATCAAACTGATCTATCCTTTAACTCTTCCTTTGAAGGCGGTTTGACTTTTAAGCGGTTTTACAACAGCCAGGAAACCAGTGAAACCTCTGTGGGATATGGCTGGATCCACGATTATAATGTTGTCTTGAATTCGAATTTTGGCGATAGCAGTCAGCTCATTGAAATCATAGACGGAACAGGGCGGGGGATTTATTTTGATGACAATGATGAGGACGGGGTTTTTAAGGGGGCTTTTTCAGAAACCAGTTCCATCTCAGAGGATCCGGACGGAAATTATGTCTGGGACAGAACTGACGGTTGGAGTTTACAATTTGACATGGCAAAAGGTAATCTTTTATCCATAACAGATAAATTCAATAATGTTCAGACCCTGACCTATAATTCGGATGATCTTCTGGAGACAGTAAGCGATGAGGCCTCGGGCAGAAGTCTTAGCTTTTCCTACAACCAGGAGAATAAAATCGCCTATATTACAGGACCTGCGACACCGGCTGTGCCGGATGGCGTCTGGGTTTCCTATAATTATGATGCAAACGGCAACTTGATCCGGGTAACCTATGCCGACGACGGTAACGGATCAGGGGCATCGGGTTTTGAGTACAGGTATGAAGATCCCAATGATCCTAATAATATGACGGCTAAGTACGATCTGGCAGGCAACCTTATTTCCACCTGGGTCTATGATGATCAGGACCGGGCCGTTGAAAATGTGAACCGGGAAGGTAAAGGGGGAATGATCAATTATGATGATCCTTCCAGTGTTATTTTTACCGATGCCTACGGGCTTTCAAATACCTATGGGATCACGGAGATCGCAGGACGTAAAAAGATAGTAAGTAAAACCGGGGCATCCAACTGCAATACCTGCAGTTCGGGTATTGTCCGGACGGATTTTGATTTATCAACAGGTTATCCGACAGAGCGGGAGTATGCCAACGGCAGGATCGATCAATATCAGGATTATGGTGATGAGGGTAATCCGGGCGCCATGATTACAGGTGTTGGCAGTGAGAATGAAAACATCGTGATCACCACCTGGCATTCGGTGCTTTCAACTCCGCTGACCAGAACACAGAAGAGTCTTCTGGCGGACGACGGTAATCCGGACCGGAACCGGGTTTCCATCTGGGATTATGATGACCCTGCTGCCGACGGGGATACAGATACCCCCAATGAAAATCCCACCACCCTGATTCACCGGATGATCATTCAGGGATTTACCCATGATGATACAGGCGCGGTGGCTGCCTTGGAGCAGATTACCACCTATGCCTACAATGACAAGGGGCAGGTAGTTTCAGTCAACGGTCCCCTGGCAGGGGGTTTGGATAGCATCACCTTTTCCTATGATGCTGCGACCGGGGATCTTCTGACCATGACCCGGCCCCTGGCAGGGACCACCAGCTTTACCCATGATGCAGCCGGTAATATTTTAACGGCTACGGATGAAAACCAGGTGCAGACCGTGTTTACCTATGACGGCAGGAACCGGCAGATTTCTGCTGCTGCGGACGGGGCGGCATCTGCTCAGACCTTTACTGCTGCAGGAACTCTTGCAAGTCAGACCGACAGAACAGGCAGGACCCAAAACCTGTCCTATGACACCAAAGGCTTTTTACAGAAACTTACGGATCCCTCAGGCAACTTTCTTTTCTATTCCTATGATGAGAACGGCAACCCCATTGAATCCTCCATCTTTTCCGCCGCGGGGATAAAGACATTGTTCCGGGGATATGATTACGGGGATCCTGCGTCCGATGCAACTCTTGCCCCGGGCAAGCCCGCAAAAGCCCTGGCCAGAAATCAGGACGATTCCGCCACTCTGGAAACCCTGTTTGCCTATGAGCACGGTAAACTTATCCGGATTACCGATCCTGCGGCCACGGTAAAAGACTTTGTCTATGACAATCTTAACCGTCTGGTGCAAACTACCGAACAGCAGACCGACACGGTCACAGCAGATACCCTTTATGCCTATGACCTGAACAACAACCTTATCCAAGTCACGGATCCCGAGGGCCTTATCACCTCCTATGTCTATGATGATGCAGGCCGCCTGGTTAAACAGGTCTCTCCTGATACCGGCACCACAGGATATAATTACGATACTGCCGGCAACCTGATTTTGCGGCAGGCCAATGACGGCATCGAGACCCTTTATACCTATGATGAACTAGGCCGGCGCACCGGGATTCAGTATCCGGATGCGGATCAGGATGTCCTCTTTTTCTACGATTCAGGCATTAACGGCAAGGGCCGTCTCACCGGCATCAGCCATGCCGGAGATGCCTATGCATTCTCCTATGATGCCATGGGTAATCTTATTACGGCACAGCGGACCACTACGGAGACAACCTTTACCACATCTTACGGTTATGATGCTTCTGCAAGGCTGATCTCCATGGTCTATCCTGACGGCAGAACCGTATCCTTTGAACGGGATACCGCAGGGGCTGTCTCAAAAGTCACCACGGTTAAGGAAGGGGTCAGCCAGGTGCTGGCGGAGAATATCGACTACAAACCGTTCGGCCCCCTCTCTTCCATGATATTGGGTTCCGGCCAGGC
>PIVQ01000624.1 GCA_003354055.1 Desulfobacteraceae bacterium
CTGAAAAAAAAGTCTTCTCTGATTTTTTTCTGGCGGATGCGCTCCTGAAGATCCCTGTTGGTTGCACAGACAAATCTGATATCCGGTTTTTTTAATTCGGTTCCGCCTACCGGGATATAGCCGTTGCCGTCCATGACCCTGAGCAGTTTAACCTGCATTGACATGGATATCTCTCCAAGTTCATCTAGGAACAGCGTGCCTCCGTCTGCCATATCCAGCACCCCTTGTTTATCCGAATTCGCCCCTGAGAAGGCCCCTTTTTTATGGCCGAAAAATTCACTTTCAAAGAGATTTTCAGGAATGGCACCGCAGTTAATCGGCACAAAGTGGTTGTCTTTCCTCGGACTGTTTTTATGGATGGCCTTGGCCACCAGTTCCTTTCCCGTACCGGAGGGGCCGTAAATGATCACGCAATCATCGCAGACCGCAGCCTTGAGAATCCGGTCATAAACCATCTGCATGGCAGGGGAACTTCCCACAATATCGCCGAATTGGTCCCGGTTTATCATTTTTGATTTAAGATGACGGTTTTCCTGTTCAAGAGCCAGTGAGGCCCGTTGTTTATCCGTGATATCGGAAATCACCCCTTCGATGCCCAGAAGGGTTCCTGTTTTGTCATAGACCCCGATCCCGTGTTCCAGCACCCATTTTTCCTGGTCGCCGGCTGTCCGGATGCGGTAGAGCAGTTCAAAAGGTTTTTGAAGCTTAAGGGCCTTTGATAGGGTCTTCTGGATCCAGGTCTGGTCTTTGGGAGCGGTCATCAGGGTATAATGGGAATCTTTATGTTCAAGAAAAACATCTGGATCATATCCTGTCAGTTGAATACATCCCTCACTGACAAATTCCATCTGCCAGCCATTGTCAAACCTGGAGTGAAATACCATGCCCGGAAGGTTGGAGATCAGTGCATCCAATTGTCGGCTTTTTTCTGCCAGAGCCCTGCGGATAATCCGGTTTTTTTCCCCGAGAGCCAGGTGCATCTGCCGCATGGATAGGTGGGTTTTTACCCGTGCCATGACTTCGGAGGAATGAAAGGGGCGGATGATATAGTCTACGGCCCCAAGCTCAAAGCCGCGGGTTTTGTGTTCAGCCTCTTCCATGGCTGTAATAAAGATGATGGGAATTTCCCGGGTTCTGGGATCTGCTTTGAGACGTTGGCAGACTTCAAATCCGTCCATTCCTGGCATGACAATATCCAGAAGGATAAGATCCGGAAGCTGGTGTTCAACTCGGTCCAGTGCGGTTTGACCGCTTTTGGCAATGGTCAGCCGGTATTGATCCTTGAGGGTGCCGGCAAGGATATCAATATTGGTGGGGCTGTCGTCAACGATCATGATCAGATCTGTTTGGGAAGTCATTGTGGTGCCCCTTCAAGTTGGGATTGTAAGTTTTTTACGTCCTGTTTTGCCAGGTCATGGTCATGGGTGTCAATATGCTTTTTTATGAGGTCCACAAGGGGATGATCACAGACAGATGTAAGTTCGGCCATGAGCTGTTCCAGTTCGACCAGTTCGGGAAAATCCAGAGCTTTGCCCAGGGTGTCCAGAATGTCACAGGTTTTGTCATTGTCAAATTGAGCAGGCTTTTTGTCTGGGGCCTTTGGATGCATGGGTGACAGGGTCTTTATGGATGCAAGGACGATGGTTAATGCATTTTCCAGAACCGTGAGCCCGGACTGGTCCATGGCCGGCAGAATGGGGGAATTTTTACAAAGAGACTCCATATCCCTGGCCAGATAATTAAGTTCCATTGCCCCGATGCCGGAGGCACTGCCTTTGAGGCTGTGGAGCATTGTATTGACGGCCTCTGAGTCTCCATTGGTCCATGCGGTTTCGATCTGTGTAATAATGGATTCATAATTCTTGAAAAAGGTATCCAGAATGTGGAGAAAGACATCTTCACTGACCCCAAGGCTGTTCACGGCTCTCTGCAGTTCAAGCCCCGGGACCTGTTTAGGAAGCCGGGAAAGGATTTTTCCGGAATCGGTCAGAGGAATTTGCACCGTTTTCTCAGTGGGGGGGGCGGGTGTGTCTGTTTCCTGTTGATGAATCAGGTTGATTAGGGTTTTGAACAATTTATCCTGGTTTATCGGCTTTGAAATATATCCGTTCATCCCTGCAGCCATGCATTTGCCCTCATCTTCTTTCAGAGTGTGGGCTGTCATGGCAATAATGGGCAGATGGGTTTTATCCTTCTGCCTGCGAATGACCCGTGTGGCTTCAAAACCGTCCATTTCAGGCATCTGAAGATCCATGAGCACGGCATGGAAGTCCTGATTTTCAACCGCTTCAACCGCTTTGTTGCCTGTGTCCACCAAAAGGGTTTCAATGCCGGCCAGCGCCAGAACCGCCAGGATAATCTCCTGGTTGGTGGGAGTATCTTCGGCCACAAGAATCCTTTTGCCATTGAGAAGTGAGCGGTAAGTGGAAATGGATGCAAATCGATCCAGAAAAGGGGCAGACTGTTCAAAATCGGGATCCTCCCACAGTTCAAGGGGGATGGTGAATAAAAAACTGCTGCCATGGGCAGGCGTGCTTTCTACGGAAATGGTACCTTCCATCATCTCAACCAGTTGACCGCAGATGCTTAAGCCAAGGCCGCTGCCGCCATATTTTCTGGTGGTGGATGCATCAACCTGGGAAAATGGGGTAAACAATAGATCCTGGTGTTCAGGGCTGATGCCAATGCCTGAATCTGCCACCATGAACTCCATGAACACCCGGTTCGCCTTGTGAGTACAGGGACTGCCCGATACCCCGAGAGTGATCCGGCCGCCTTTGTCCGTAAATTTTAAGGCATTGCTCAGAAGGTTGGTGAGGATCTGCTGCAGCCTGAACGAATCTCCTTTGAGGTGGGCGGGTGTACTCTGGGCGATCTCCACTTTAAAAGATATCTCTTTTTCGGCAATTTTCTGTTTGAACAGGTTGGTGGTCCGGGTGATCAACTGGTCCAGATTAAAGGGATGGACCTCAATATCCAGTTTTCCGGCCTCGATTTTTGAAAAGTCCAGAATATCATCTATAACCCCTAAAAGTGCATGGCCGGAGGTTCGGATAATATTGATATACCGGGCGATCTTTTTAGGCGGGGACTCGTGCATGACCAGTTCCGAAGCCGATATTACACCGCTCAAAGGGGTCCGGATTTCATGACTCATATTGGCCAGAAAATTACTTTTGGCCTGGGTGGCGGCATCTGCCGTTTCTTTGGCCTTGTTGAGTTCCTTATTGGTATTCCTCAGTTCTGCGGTTCTTTCCCTGACCCGTTTTTCCAGTTCCTTGTAGGATGCCCGTAAAGCTCTCTGGGCTTTAACCCGCTCCGTGATATTGTGAATGGATCCGATGATTTTTAAGGGGACACCCTGATTGTCCCTGATGAGCATGGCAGTCATGGAGCAAGTAAGTTGCTTTCCGTCAGGCCGAATCAGAAGGGTTTCATGGTCGTCTAGCCGTTCTTCGAAGGTGGCCTTGGTCAGCATATCCTTAAATTCTTCGGGGTCCACAAACATCCGTGACATGGATTGATCCAGCATGGATGATCTGTCATATCCAAACACCTTTTCAATCGAAGGGGATATTTCCAATACCCGGCCCTTGGGGAGAATTTCATAATAGACATCCTGGATATTCCCGAATATGCTTCTGTATTTTTCTTCGCTTTCTCTCAGGGCCTTTTCCATGTGGGTACGCTGGATCAGTTCCTGGTTGAGTTTTTCAGTTCTTTGGGTCACCTGGCGCTGAAGAGCTCTGTTCCATATAATGATAGCAACAAGGCCGAAGAGAACCAGCGCTATCCCAGGGAAAAGAATGCGGGTCAGTCGCTTGATATTATTGTCTTTCGTGAATTCCAGGCTGATCCATTTTCGAAGAATGGATTTTTTCTGGGCCTCTGTGGTTTGATCCAGTACCTTGTTCAAAATTTGCTTGAGCCGGGGGCTTGTTTTGCTTACGGCAAAGGAAATATCCAGAACAGAGACAGTTTCTCCGGAGATTTTCAGGTTTGAAATACCCAGACGTTCAATATGGTGGGAGGCGGTAGCCATATACCCGACCATGGCATCGGCCATGCCGAAGGATACTTTGTTCAGGGCAGCGCCTATATCCTGGGCCGGGTTGAGATCCAGAGCCGGATAGGATTTTTCCAGGATATCTTTCCAGATATAATTGTGAACCACAGTGACCTTCATGCCCTTGAGTTTTTCAAGGGACATGGGTTCCGTGACTGCTTTTCTGACAATGATCACCCCGGATAGCCAGGCATAGGGATGGGTAAAATCCATGACTTGCTTGCGCTGTTCAGACGGCACCGCCGCCCCCAGCATATGGATCTTACCGGCTTTGATCCGTTCAAGGCTCTCTTCCCATGA
>PIVQ01000625.1 GCA_003354055.1 Desulfobacteraceae bacterium
AAGAAAACAATCCCGGTAAAAGAGGTCATCACCTTTTCAAATTCATCATGTCAGGCATCAGTGATCAAAGATGCCGGGGATGATCCTGATATTACCCATAAGGCGGAAATCGGGGCGCATGTTACCATAAAGGCAGCCAGCCCGCCGGGTATAACCATTACCGGCGGTAAAGGTGTGGGTAAGGTCACAAAACCGGGACTTGAGGTGGCGGTGGGAGAACCGGCTATCAATTCAGGTCCCATACAGATGATTGAAGAATCGGTTTACGGTGCCTATCAGCAGCTTTGCCTGCCCTTCCGTCACCAAGTGCATGTTGAAATTTTTGTTCCCAGAGGAGAACTGCTGGCCAAAAAAACATTAAATGCCCGGCTGGGGATAATAGGAGGCATATCCATTCTGGGAACCACAGGTATTGTCAGACCCCTGTCCCATGATGCCTATATTGCCACCATTCGATCCGGAATTTCCGTGGCCAGGGCAAATGGGTCCGATACCCTTGTATTTACCACGGGCCGCCGTTCCGAGCGTTATGCCATGGGGATAATTTCCGACATTAAAGAAGATGCCTTTATTCAGACCGGTGACTTTTTCAAGGCCGGCATTGACATGGTTCTCGAGGAAAACAGCCAAAAAACGGAATCCGCGAATCCATCGGTTGACCCGCCGGTGAATCCGCCCATTAAGCAGATCATTTATACAGTATTTTTCGGAAAGGCCGTTAAAATGGCCCTGGGATTTGAACACACCCATGCGGCAAAATCCGAACTCACCCTGAAAAACCTTGCCCAATGGGCAGAAGAGGTGACCTGCGACACTGAATTATCGGCAAATATTGGACAGGCCAATACAGCCCGTCACGCTTTTTCATTCATCTATCCTACATTTCCGGAACTTCTTCGGTTTTTAGGGAAAAAGATGAAGGAAAATGCCCTTGGGTTTGCAGAAAATAAGGTAGACATCCGGATTATTATTCTGGATTTTGAAGGTAAGGTCGCATTTGATTCAGATATTAGTTAACGATTAATAATCCTGAACGCGCAGGATATTATTAAGGAGAAGCCATGAAAAAACATGTGTCCAATGCCAGGCTGATCCTCAATGCTCTGGGCAAACTCACCGAATTCTTTAAAACCCTGAATCCTGATTCCGAGCTGGATTATTGTGGGGATGACTGCTTTGATTATCCTCTGGATATTATCCGCCAGACGCTTCTCTTTGATATCAGCGTACTCTACAAGGTCTCCAATGTTATTGATGACATGTTGATTTTAGAGGTGGTCAAAGTCATGGATCCGGAAGGGTTGAGAACGGATCTGAAAGAAGGGCGCAAACTCCGTCTTTTCCTGGACGGCAGGAGCAAGCGATATATAAATGAGGTTAAAGCCTTTACCAACCGGAAAACCTCCCATATAAACGTGGCCGGTTTAGGATGCGACATCATGGGATATGTGTTTTTTCCAAAAGACTTTGGCGGGGCATATCTGGTAGGAGGAGATTTTTTCGGCAAAGAATCCGGAGTAAAGGATTTTGAGGTCTCAGCCATGGATATCATGTGTAATCTTTTATCCACTATCCTCCTAAAAACCCGGTTTAAGCAAAAGGCTGAGCATGACGATCTGACAAAGCTCTACAACTCCGGGAAGATAAAAAACGAGGTGAACCGGCTTCTCAACCGGTTCGATCGAAAATCCGGAAGTATTGCCTCAATTGCCATGGGGGATATTGATTTTTTCAAGAAAGTTAATGATACCTACGGCCATATTCAGGGAGATATTATTCTCAGGGAGGTGGGAAAAATTTTTTCAGATTCTATGAGGGAGTACTTTGATGTGGCCGGCCGGTACGGTGGAGAAGAGTTTCTTCTGGTCTTTGACGAAACATGCGGCAAAAAAGCCGTGGAAATTGTGGAACGGATTCGAAAACTGATCGAATCCCATAAATTTCAGAAGGTCAATGAAACCGGCAGGCCCCTGAAAGATGAATTTATACGTATCACTATGTCCTTTGGTGTGGCGCAGATGGAAGAAAATTGCCTTCCCTGCGAAGCTGCTGACTGGATCGGAAGGGCTGACAATGCCCTGTACAGGGCAAAACAGAACGGAAGAAATCAAACCATCCTGTTTCAGGAGTCGGATGCGTCAGAATAATTCATCATGGCCTGCAATGGTCTCTGCATAAAGCCCTTCAATCCTGACCTGTTTTCCATCGTATTGATTAAACTGCCTGACAAGGCTGGAAATTGCGATCACCTTATTCTGATTTTGTGACAGGATGGTTTTACCGTAGGCTTTCCCGCAATAAAAGATTACCCCGATGGACAGAAGCAGGATGAGTCTTTTGCTCCAGGAATTTTTTTGATCAGGAACCATTATCGGTAAATATCGTTTCATCTGCATATGATACGCCGGCAGTCTTCCTCGTCAATAAAAAAAAAAGGATAAAAAAAGGCTTTACCTGGTCTTTTCCTTTCTATATCCTTGCTAAATTTATACCTGAATATGATTGGAGTCTGCAATGAAGAATGCAGATATGACTCTTGGCCCGGCCCTGTTTGTAATTTTTATTTGTATGCTGTTCGGCGGTAACGGGGTTGCTATGAAGTTCGGTTATACTGGCTTAGGTCCTTTTACCTCAGCCGGTATCAGGTTCACCCTGGCAGCCTCACTCCTGGTACTTTGGGCCCGGTATAAAAAAATCACCTTGAAACTGGATAAAACCCAATGTCGGCTGATCCTGATACAATGCTTTTTGTTTGTTATCCAGGTATCCGGATTTCATCTCGGCCTTAACCATACCACGGCATCCCATGCGGCGCTGGTGGCAAATGCACTGCCGTTCATGGTATTGATCCTGGCCCACTTTTTCATCCCCGGTGATACGATCACCCTTAAAAAAGGGGCAGGCATTTTACTCGGGTTTATCGGAGTGGTGGTTTTGTTTTTTGATGAGCCGGATCTGAATGCAGATCTCCATACAGGAGACCTTATGGTGCTGACGGCTGTTGTTTGCTGGTCCGTCTCTGCGGTTTATGTCAAACGGATCATAGACCGGTTCAACGCGGTCCAGATTACCTTGTATCCAATGATTCTGGGGATTCCCTTTTTCTTTATTGCCGGGTTTGTCTGGGATACCGCTATGGTGACCCGCGTGACGCCTACAGTGGTAAAGGCTATACTATACCAGGGTGCCGTGACCGCAGCGTTTGGATTTGTGGCCTGGAATACCATGCTCAAAAAATTCGGGGCCACAGCCCTTCATTCTTTTGTCTTCATTGTGCCCATAGCCGGTGTATCCTTTGGAGTGACCTTCTTAAACGAACCCGTCACCCCCCATCTGTTGACGGCCATCGTCTGTATCGTGGTCGGCATTGTGGTGGTAAATTTCAGGAAACGGAAAAAATATCCGATTGTTCCGCCCCATCGGCCACCCTTTAACTAATCCGGAGACTGATTTTTACAGAGCATGAATCTGAGGATTAATGTTTACACAGCATGAATCTGAAGATTAATGTTTACACAGCAATTGTCCGGATTGTCCTGAAACAGGCAAAGGCCTTTGATAATATTGTCTGCGGTTAGCGTCTTTTTATCGGGGTTGCCCAAGATCACAGGGGAGGCAGAACTTCCCGGAAGCATGAAAACAGATTTCGGATCATCCATGGAAAGAACAAATACAGATTGTAATTCTTTGTCCACTATATAGGGAAATACAATGCCGGCAGGAATAAGAAAGGAACCGTCGGAACCGTCTTTATTTATCCCCCATCCTTTATAAGGGCGTTCCTGACCGAATTTGTTCCAGCCAAGATAAATCTGTTTTGAAAATTCATTGGTCAGGCCACGGCGGAATAAAAAGACAAGAGGATCTTCATTATTTTTCCCCCAGAGATGGCGGTGGGACCGGATACTAAAGGCCATGGCTTTTCGTTTCCACACTTGCCGATCTTGTGTCATGGCCGGTTTATCGATCATGGCTTCCTCCTGAACAGATATTTTTTTGGAGAAAATACATCAGATCTTCTTTCGTCAACGCCTGAGCCGTTTCAATGATCTTTTCTGCGTACCTGCCCAATTCAATGATCCTTGCTGTTTTTTCCTTATACGTCTGTGTTGTCATACGGCCAGAATACCAGAAAATTTTAGGAACCAGAAGGGCATTTATAAAGGGGATATCCTGGTTTCTGCAGAACTTTGCCCCCTTGCCGTCGTCTATAATAATAAAGGAAGCACCGGATGAAGGGCTCATCCCGTGAAAAAGGGCCAGGGTTTCTCGTTCCCCCCTGTCCATCTGATCAAAACCTTTACGCTTGCTCAGTGCGGCGTCCTGTCCCGGTCTTTTAATTGTAACCATTTTTCGTTCCTGTAT
>PIVQ01000626.1 GCA_003354055.1 Desulfobacteraceae bacterium
GTCGGTTTGTCCTCTTGAGGCAGAAGCTCGGGTGCTTCCTGAACGATCATCACTTCTGTTTCAGGTTCCGGAACAGAGACGGGGGTGGACTTATGAAAAAATACCCAGGCTGCCAGGGCAGTCACCAACAGGGCAATCAGCAGAATAAGACGGCGTGAAGAACCGACAAAGGGTTGTTTTTGTTCTCCCAGGAGAATATCAACCACCTCATCCATATGGGAAACCGGGATAACATTTATTTTCTTCTTTTTGAGCCGGATCATTATTTGAGAAGGAATCTCATCCAGATTCTCCCGGGGGAAGAACAGAATGTCTTCTGCCTGCAAAAGATCGGAAGCTGTGTGCATTTTTTTCTGTATGCCCCGGACCCCGCCGATATCTCCATTGGCCTGGATTACACCTGTGGCGGCAACATTGCCCGGATCTTTATTCAGCACCTGCTTGGCAAAGGCCACGGCAAAGCTTAAGCCCCCGCTTTGCCCGGTGATATCTGCCTCAAATCCGATTCTCTCTCCGAGATCGAATCCGGCATTGACCGGGGCTAGTGTGAGGTTTCGGTTGAGGGCTGAGGCAAATACTGCATGAACCGCCTTTTGAGCCGCAATGGTGAAATCCCCCACGGGTTCTGTCAGAATATAGGCATCCACAGGTTTGGACGTGCCTTTGGGCATGGGGTAAGGGGTGCAGAAGACGGTGTAATGGCTGCCGTCTTCAAAAAGGAGCCAGGTTTGGGTCATGAAATAACCACCGTCCACAGGGAAAGATCAAGGGTGTAAATATCCTCTATTCTGGCTGCGGTTCGGCTGTGAACGATTTTTGCGGCCAGAATAGTCCGGCCGGCAGCATCCTTTACCGTAGCCTGCGCCCCTTCCATATCTCCTGCGTCATCAATAAGATCCAGAGTCACCATGCCTCTGCCCGGCCGGCCCGGCTCCGGGAAGATGCCCAATTCAAACCTGCCGCATCCGCTTTTCAGGTAAACCGGTTCCTTTCCCGGCCCGGTTTCATGGGATGCGGCTGCTTTTAGTCGTCCGAATCCAATGATATCAGCAGATTTCTCTTCTGTTTCAGTATCCAGAAAACAGAGCAGCTCCCATTGATCCAGGCAGTCGGGGCAGGCGGCCAGATGATTCAGATCTGTTTCCTTTGCCTGCATAAGTCCCTTGTCCCGAGAGAGTTGAAAGAGGGTTTCAGGGGACAGATGGTTGTCCCGCAGGTCGCTCCCGGATGTCTGTTTCCACGTCTGCCATGTGGTCAGGGCTGTGGATAATGTATTCATTGTTCTCCTCTGGCTTCTCTTATTTTTCTAAGGTCCAGCCATGCTTTTTAAGGCAGTCTTTCATGCTGTTTTTGGCACTGATTTCCCTTTGGCGGACGGTTTCAATGGCGCAGTCGAATTTTTCCGCAAGCTGTCGCAGTTTAACTCCCCGCATCTGGCGGGCCACCAGGATCATCCGCTCGGCCGCGCTTTCAAGGCCGTCCAGGCATTTTTGCATCACCTGTCCCAGGTCCTTGTTCAGAATTTGTTTTTCCTGGGCCGGCTTGCCATTTTTGTCCCTGGCAAGGGAGAGCATGGGGTTGTGGTCAGAAGACTGTACCGTTACCAGCAGACCTTCAACCTTATGAATCTCTTTTTCCTCCCAGTCGAGCAGATCCTTCAGGGCCTGTAGATCAGGTCTTTTCCCCTGGTCTGCCAATTGGTTTTTTGCGGCCAGCAGCTGCTTGACCCGGGTCTGCTTTTCCTGAGGCAGTCTGACCTGGGCACCTTTTCTCAGGGCATCCATGATCTCTCCCTGGATTCTGATGGCAGCATAGGCATTAAAGGGTACCTTTTTGACGGGATCGAATTTTTGCTTTGCATCCATAAACCCGATCACCCCGTAATGGTAAATATCTTCTTTTGAAAAGAAACCCGATTCTGCCATGGGACAATATTTCCTGTACAGATAGTTGGCTATTTTTTTTATCTGTGCTTCATCTTGTTTGCTTAACCTGTTCAATTGGCGCCTTCTATCCCCCTATATCGAAGCAAATCAGGTTTTTTTCCAAAAAAACTTGTAAATTGGGAAATCCCAACGATATACATTTAAAGCATAGTATAGTTAAAAGGTTCTTACCCATTGGTAATTACCCACAAGATCCGGGCTTTGTCAATCCGGTCGGGCGGAGTATCAAAATAAACTGTCCAGGTAGTTGGCGTGGCATTTCCAAGGACAGCCATCCATTTAGGCAGGGCACTTTTGCACGGGCGATTTTAATTTGATGCCACGCTTCAAATAGAAGGATTCGAAAAGGAGTAAAGTGATCAGAGGACTGAACCTAATGAAAAAAAGACGGAAAAGATTGGTTATCAGGATAATAGTCGTTATGGTGAGCCTGTTATCACTCATGGCCTGTGCCGTAGAAAAGTCTCCCAAACCTGTGGCCGGCGAGGGATCCATGCTCTCCGTCCTTATTAAAAACGCAGTGATGGAAATTGACGGAAATCATCCCGTCAAAGGCCGTCATATCCAGATTGGCCCCAACAACTTCTGGGAGCGGGAGAGTCGGGTAAACCTTCCCTTTTCAAGTATTCTCAGTGATTCCCTGGCAGCCGAACTCTCTGAAAACGGCGCTGTGGTTACGGTTCAGGAGACCGGGAAAAATCCGTTGAAGCTTGTGGGATCCTATGCTTGGGCAGGCTCTGACATCCTAATCATCATCCGGCTGCGGCGTATGGGAGATGAGGCGAGCCAGGACCTGGCCGTGGTCCAGGGGATCGTTTCCCGGGCTCATCTTGACCCGGCATGGCTTAAGCCGAAATTCGACCGCATGGCCAGAACCCTGGTCCGCCTTCTGGAATCCGATTATACGGGCATGCAGTCCCTGATCCTTACCACCCGGCCATTTATGCCGGCCAATGCAGCTGACGGCGATCTGGTGCTGGGCCAAGAAGTTGAAACCTATATTACCCATGCCCTGGCATCATCCTATATTTTTCAGAACAGCGGAGATTCTTTTTCCCAGGCCAATGCGAGGCTGATCGGGGAATATAGAAAAGTGGGCAATAAAATGGTATTCCATGCCGCTGTCCAGGACAGGTACACCGGTCAAAAATTATGCGGGGCCTCTTTTGAAACCCCGATGTCAGCGATTCCCTCTGACCTGCTGAAGCTGCGCATCCAATCCCTGGATGACCTTGCCGAACAGACGGCACGGGCACTTGTCCTGGATTACGGGAATCAGAATGACCCTGATCCGGGCCTGGTGTTTATCGGTAAACACAGCTTTGCCGACACAAGGTCCAGAGCCATGGTGCCCATCAGCCTGGTTCTGGCGGAAAAGTTCAAAACCCTGTTTTCCCAGAACCGGCAATTTACAGTGACAGACGACCCGTCCGCTGATTCAGACCTTATTCTTTCCGGCAAGGTGTTAAAGGGCGAAGACGGCCTGACCCTGTCCGCCACGCTGGAGAAGATGGTTGTAAAGGAAAAGGGGATATCCTTCAGGACCCTTGCCGCTGCCCAGGAAAAGCTGGACAGTAGCTTTTGCCGGGAGCACTGGTTCGAGTTTGAGATGGACGGAAAAATAGATTTTTTTATCAGGGACTTGGTGGCGGAGAGTCTGGGAGCCCTGCCGGACAAGGCCAGGGCCGAGGTTATGATTCACAAGTTTCGGCATGAAGACACGGATTATTATTCAAAATTCAGTGATATCCTGAACACCCATATCCTGGATTATTTTTCAGGGTCCAGGTTTTTTGTAGCGGTGCACAATCCTGAAGACCGGATGGACCGGCATCAAAACGCCCAGACCCGGCTGACGGCTGTGGCCCCTGAAGCCTCCGCCACTGTAGCGGCTCTGGTCAACGCCCCCTATTTTATCCAGGGCAGTTTCTGGCCCAATCAGCGGGGAGGCGTGGATATTTCTGCCAGCCTTTCCTCTGTGGACGGAAGAATACTTTCATCTGCCTCCACCAACATCCCGGCTTATCTCACGGACAGAGACCTGCTCAAACCCGTGGTCACTAAACAGGCCAAACAGGACCTGGCAACGCTGTCCGGTCCGGGCCAGCCTACCGTCGAGCTTTTAACCCAGAAGGGGCGGCACAACCTCTCATTCAAACGGGGGGAGCAGGTTAACTTTTTTGTCAGAACCAGTCGTGATCTTTATCTGAAGATCTTTACAATGGATGCGGACAAAACCATCTTCCGGATATTTCCCAACCAGTTTACCGGCGTAGCGCCCAGGGTAAAGACCGGCCGGATTACCGCCATACCCGACCATACCTATGCGGCCGAGTTTGTCTTTAAGGTTGATCCGAACGGCAGTGTGGGCAGTGAGATGGTTTTTGCCTTTGCCTCTGACCATCCCCTGCCGGAA
>PIVQ01001452.1 GCA_003354055.1 Desulfobacteraceae bacterium
GCCCAACGAAGATCTGTAATTCTTACATCTGTTTTAAGCATTTCAAAAAAACCAACAAAGTCTTCACCTTTTGTAATGGTTAACCCTAAGTATTGCCTAAAATATTTTTTAAAAGTACTATCTGTTATTGTATTTAGTTTTTCTCTTGGGACCAAGTCTGGTCCGAAGAGTGTTTTTCGCAAATCTGTTGGTTTAACAGTTTGTTCAGCGAGTAATTTGTCTAATGTAGCGCCTCTTGGATCTATTCTGCCATCTGGCTTTTTTATTTTAACTACATCAGTTTGAAATTTTTTGATTGCACTAATTAATACTGGTGACGGATTTCCATTAATTAGTAAACGCGAAAATCGATTAGTATCGAACCGATGAATTTGTTTTTCGATGGGTGATGGTGTTTTTGTCGAAGGGAACCAATTGGCCTCATTACATATTGTTCGGGAGCTATTTGGGAAAAGGGGTAACCTTTGGTTATAGTTATTTAAAGGATCATTATTTATAATATTACTTTTATGAAAGTAATTTTTTAAAAGAGCTTGAATTAGGGCAACGTCAATGGCTTTATTATTACCATTGTTACCAACAGAATTTAAAATTTCAATTTTTTGCATGATTTAACATCCATTTTTTAATTACCGAGACAAATCCATGTCTTTACTTCAACACACTGAAGAAAGCGATACACATATTAAGGCGATTGTATAATATTTGTCAAATAGATTAGCACTGCTTATATATTGTTATGGAGTCTTTATTCTATCAAAGGTTGTATTGTATAATTATCAGCGTTGTCAATTAGAAAAAGTTCCAGATTGCTACTATGGGGAATGGTGTAGTTTAAAGGCTCCCTACACGTCGTTATTTATATTTTGAAGATACGAGATTAATTATTACTGTCTACTTTATGAAGCGCATAACCCAGTAATTCAAAATACTGGTTAAGCGCTTCATTTACTTTATTAATATGCTCACTATTTGGGTATATCAAATTACTACTTTGTAATCCTCCCACCAAAAAACTATTTTTTATATTTGAATGCTGCTCAATGCAGGCTTCAAAACAGCGTGCTGCA
>PIVQ01000627.1 GCA_003354055.1 Desulfobacteraceae bacterium
TCATGCTGTTTGTTGCTGCCGGTATTGTCGGGGCAAGGATGGCCGGGGTGGATGATATCCTCAACCATGAAAACATTCAAAATTTTGTCCAGGGGTTCGGGTCAATGGCCCCATTGATTTTTATGGCAATCGTCAGTCTTGCCCCGGCATTTTTTCTGCCTGGTGCACCATTTATCATTGCAGGCGGGTTGATTTTCGGTCCCCTCTGGGGAGTCATCTATGGAATCACAGGTGCAACCACAGGAGCCTGTCTTGCCTTTCTTGTGGCCAGATATGCTGCCTCGGAATGGGTGGAATCAAAACTGATAAACCCCGCCCTGGTCAGGCTGAAAAACCAGACAGAGGCCCATGGGTGGAAAATCGTTGCCTTTACACGGCTTGTGCCGCTGTTTCCCTTTAACCTGCTAAGCTATGCTCTGGGGCTCACCAAAATCAGATTTACCACCTATTTTATCACCTCTTTCATCTGCATGCTTCCCGGGTGCATCGGATATATCCTTTTATCCAGATCTCTATTAGATCTGCTCCAGGGAAAAATTTCCATGGAACTCTTTGCAGGAATGGGAATCATTATTCTCCTGACCCTGATGCCTGTCCTGTTAAAAAGATTTAAGCCTGAAAATCTATAGGCAGCAGCCTAAAAATTGTATGACTTAAATAACCGGCTTGCCTGGTTCATTTCATTTGTTAACTTTAATGATGTCCCAAGATCAGCTCATATCCGACCCTTTTACTGCCACAATCAATAGGCCTTTGACCGGTTTTCCAGACTGGTTCCTGACATCAGCGTTTTTTATTTCTATCTGCTCTAACCCATTCCGGTTCAGGCACTCCTGAATATATGTCTGAGAATGTGCATAGCGACCGCTGGGGAAAAGTTGGTAATCCCCACTGTTGTCCTTTAATTTTTCCACTGAAAACGCAATTTTTCCCCCATTCACAAGATATGAACATGCAGGCCTGATAATTGTATCCAAATTCCCAAAATATACAAAAACATCAGAGCTGTATATCAGATCAAATTTTTTAGGAAAAACCCATTCCTCAAGGATGTCAAAAACCTCAAGCCGGTCATAGATTTTTTTTTCATAGGCCTTTTCCAGCATCTTTGAGGATACATCAACACCTGTCAGGCTGTCTGCAAACGGTTGATAACGATGGGCGCCCAGGCCAGTACCGCAGCCAAGGTCCAAAATCGTCATTTTTTCAGTCAAATAGGGGCGCACCAGATTAAAGAGCAGTTCTGGGGTTTTATATTGCAGTCCTTCAACCAAAAGAGTTTCAAAGTTCCCTGCACACTGATCAAAAATATTACGCACATGTTCCACTGGCGCAGTATCAGGTGTTTCCCCTCCCCCTAAGCTTTGAAGCATGAACTGGGCTATCTGATTGTCCGGCTGTATTGTAAGCACCTTTTTATAGTGTTCTTCAGCTTCTTTGAATCGTTCAACTTTTTGGAGAGAAATCCCCAAGTTCAAGTGGGGTGACACATATTCCGGCTGGATTTCAATGGCCTTTCGATATGAGTTTGAAGCGTTTTCAGCTAAATTATGCTCATCCTGTGCCACGCCAAGATTATTCCAGGCTTCTGCCATTTCAGGGGCAAACATTACGGCTGCCCTGAAACTGGATAGCGCATCATCCGCTTTCCCGGTTTCCCGGTATGCGACACCCAGATTATTCCAGACATGGCCCATATTCGGCTGCAGATCCAACATGACCTTGTATGTGGCTATGGCCCCCGGATGGTCATTCTCCAATTGCTTCAGCCGTCCCAAATTGTAGGATGCCGATAAATTAGGAGGGTTAAGATTGGCTGCTTTTTCAAATACCGGTTTGGCTTTATCCGGCCGGTCTTGGTCCAGAAACAGATTCCCAAGGGCATTTAGCGCCTCTCCCCAATCCGGCTTTAGTTTCAATATTTCCTGATAACCTTTTTCAGCATCACAAAGCTTGCCTTCTCTATGGGCTGAATAATATTTCCTGAATTTTTGTTCCAGATGGTTTTTGGTACCCTTTTCCATATATGACTTCTTCTTTTTAATTAAACAAAACCATATGCTGGTTTATCATTTTTGCTAAATAGTTCTGCTGTCTGAACCTGAAATCACCAGATTCAGCCAATAATACCGCTTTAATATACAGATGCGATGGTAATAATTACCATGGTCCAATAACATATAAAGACTAAAATCTGCTATGTAAAATATGGTTTTAGTTCCCCTCGCCCTGTGTCCTTGTTAACGCCGCTTTTCAGCGGACGCTTTTTTTTGCAATCCGTTGCAAGAGCATTGTTATCCTTTGACTTTATTAATTCCCTCTGTCGGCTTTTTTCGTGCATCAAAAGACTTCCGAACATGGATCTCCAGATTATCCACCAAAGGATTTCTCACATTGCCGGTCCCGTAAAGGCAGACATCGGCAGTCGGCAGAACCGGAAACCCGTCTTCAGGCCCGAATATCCGCATATCCTTTCCTGCCACGCTCATCGCCACCGGCGCTACGGCAAGGCCGGACCTTACAGCAGCCAGAATGCCTGAGATGCTGGGACTCATATAAGCCACATGGAAGGGCCTGTTGATTTGCTCCAGTGCCTGGGTTGCCCATTTCCGATAGATGCAGTCGTGGCTGTAAACCGCCAGGGGCAGGGAGTCTTTTTCAAGGATGGCTGTCTTATTTTTTGCCACCCAGACCACAGGTTCCTGAAATATTTTCTCGCCGGTAATGTCCAATGCTGTGCAGATCGCCAGGTCCAGTTTTCCCTGGAGTAAATCTCCGTAGAGCTGTGCGCTGGGCCTGCAGATCACATCCACCCGTATATCCGGATAATCCCGGGAAAATCCAGCCAGGATCTGGGGGACAAAAAGGGAGCAATAGTCTTCGGGAGCGCCCAGCCTCACACGTCCTTTCAGTTCAGATTGGTTTATAGCAGTCATGGCAGCATCATGAACTTTTAGAATCCTCTGGGCATGTTCCAACACCAATTCCCCTATGGGGCTCAGGCGAACCTGTTTTCCTTCTATCTCGATCAGGGGTTTTCCCACGGTTTCGGTCAAGCGCTTGATCTGCATGCTGACTGCGGACTGGGACCTGTGGATCTTCTTACCGGCCAGAGTGAAATTTCTGGTTTCAGCCACCACCACCAAGGTATTTAAAAGATCTATGGGGATATGCATAATATAGTACCATCTAGTATTCTAATCGTTTCAATCAATTTATTTCGTTTTTCAATTACATTTATTTATACTACTTTCGATTCCAAATCAAACCCTTAGCAAAAGGAGGCCCCTAATGGCCAGTCAGTCAAAACTTCACGATCAGATCAGCGACATGTGGAATCTTTACAGGAAATGCCTTCCTGATGTGGCAAACGCCTATGATGAACTGCCGATGGAAGTGTACAAGGATGGGGCTCTGCCCGGGAAAATCAAACGGCTTATGGCCTTGACCGGTGCCCTTGTTCACGGGTGCCGGGCCTGCCTTCTCTTCCAAACCGATCAGGCCCTGGCAGCCGGTGCCACTGTGGAGGAGATATTGGAGGCCTGCGCTGTGGCAGTTTCATTGGGCGGCACCATGGGAGCCGGGGAAGCCACCCGGGTGGTGGAATTTCTTCATGAGAAAGGCCTGCTTTCCGAATTCAAGTAAACCGGTTTTGGGGAGGTGGATGATAAAAAAACGACTCATTTTCCAATATCAATCCATTGATTATCAGGGATAACCTGGGGTTAAAAACATAACAAAGGGGGAACATTTTTGGTGGGCAATAGGACTCACTCTACTGCATTGTTGGCAATCGCTTTCGTGCTGCTATGGAATTCCGGCTTCATTGCTGCAGAATACAGCCTGCTATATACAGGACCGTTTACTCTGCTTTTCTGGCGTTATTGGGCGTTGACACTTATTCTTTTCGTGTACCTTGCTCTTCGCGGTCGGATGAAGTGGCCGGGATTTTCCGCCGTTGCGCTTGCTTTTGGGATCGGGATTCTGGCTCATGGCATTTGGCTGAGCTGCGGACTTTTGTCTATGGTACGCGGTGTTCCAGTTGGGATTGTTGCCTTGGTCGTCTCTCTTCAACCAATGGTAACCGGTGCATTGTCCGGATTCATTGTCGGAGAACGCACTCCCCTTTACCGATGGATAGGATTAATAGTCGGATTCTTTGGCGTATTCATTGCCGTTGTCGCTCGGATCGATCTGTGGGATGCCGAATCTGTGTTCGGTTATTTGATCCCATTCGGATCAGTGGTCGCAATTACCATTGCAAGCTTGGTCCAGCGAAGGCTGGAGGTTGATAACCACACGTATCGACTACCCGTGGACTTGGTCCTCTTTTATCAAAGCCTTGCTACCGCATTGGCCGT
>PIVQ01001453.1 GCA_003354055.1 Desulfobacteraceae bacterium
ACATCAAAGGGAAGAAAGCTCGGACCATACAGGTAACGGATAATTTTTCCGTCCCGGGCCAGGACAATCATGGCATTGGGGTGGATATAAAAATGCTTCTTTTTCTTGGCAAAATAGTAACCCAGAGAGTCGGTCAGTTTAAGAATATTCTCCCGGTCGGAGGTCAAATAGTACCAATTGTCCAGGTCAATATCACGCTTGATAAGATTCGCATAATTGCGTTTGGAGGTATTCGCATGGGAGGCGTCTTCATCATCGGAGAAACTGACCGAGATGACATTAAAGTCCTTTCCCGGAACTCCGTCGGTCAGATTCAGGACATTGGCCAGTTCCGCCTGGAGGAAATTGCAGATGGAGGTGCACATAAAGTAAACCGGCAGCAAAACAACCGGTTTATCAAAGATCTTCTCAAGATCCACAGACTGGTTTTTCTCATCCCTGAACCGGGCTGAAAAATCAATATACTCACCCAGCCGTTCATCCACTTTCACCTGGGTTGCCGGGTCCTTTACCGCCGGGCCCTTTACCTGCTCTTCGGCCTCCATTACCATTTTCTCATGATCACGGGCTGAATGGCCGGGAGCGGCCTTATCGGACTCCGTTGTGCCGGGTTCCATCTTCATATGATCCGACCCCATCCCTGCCGACGGTAGAACCGCCAGCAGACACAGGGTAAAAATCAGGCACAGTACCCGGGGGATAAAAATCCGGCGGTTAAAGCCCCCGTGGTATATCATTTTATCTTCTTGGTTTCGCCGGTGGTATAGTTGATATCATAAACGCCTCTGTAGAAATGTCCGGCCTTGAAGGAATCCCTGCCGGAACCATAGGCAATCATGATGCGGGACACTTTTGCAGGATCAATGGGTTTGTCCCATTTATCACCGCTGTCCAGAAGCAGGGTAAAAGAGATGGTGGTGATGCCGTCCTCTTCCGTTCCTTCGGGATTGAGCACATGGTTTTCACCGCCCAGTTTTTCATCTTTGGAATGGCCCCGTTTCCTGTCCCCATAATGGTCTTCAATCTTGACCTTACCGTTTTTTACGGCACCGATAATGATATTGGCGC
>PIVQ01001454.1 GCA_003354055.1 Desulfobacteraceae bacterium
GTTTGCGGCTTTGTTTTCTTTATCTGTTGCAGTGATATTTTGTTTGACAGCATGTAGTACAGTTAATCCATACACTGGCGAGCAACAGACAAGCAAGCTTGCCATTGGAGCCGGCATTGGCGCTGTCTCAGGTGCTGCCATAGGTGCATTGACAGCCAAGGGTGAAAAAAGACGGACCAATGCATTAATAGGCGCTGGTATCGGGGCTGTTGCAGGCGGATCAGTCGGGTATTATATGGATGTTCAGGAGGCTAAACTAAGACAGGAATTACAAGAGACAGGGGTTGGTGTAACACGTAACGGTGACAGCATTATTTTGAATATGCCCGGCAACATTACTTTTACAACGGGTTCATATCAACTCAAACCTGAATTTCATGCAGTTCTAAACTCTGTATCAAAAGTCTTAAAAAAATATGGAAAAACTGTAATTGATGTAAAGGGACATACAGATAGTGTTGGTAATGCTTCGTACAATCAGGAGCTTTCTGAAAACAGAGCAGACAGTGTTGCTGTTTTCCTTTCTGCAAAGGGTGTTCTCGCACAAAGAATACTTACCGCCGGATATGGTGAGTCTCAGCCAATCACCTCAAATTCAACCGCTTCAGGCAGAGCACAGAACAGACGTGTGACAATTCAGATGACTCCCATTGTAAATTAAATTGAAAAACAAAGAAACTGCTTGTTAGGGGAGTGATCTTGATGATACTCCCTTATTTCAGTTTTCTTCTTCCGGTGTCTCCTTGCCGGGATGCGTAAGCACGCAAGGCCATACTTTATCAGATATATATACATGCCCCGGATCTGCGATATGCGTATGAATAAAAACATTGTCTCTGGCTATATTTGTCTTCAAATTCAAAATAGCTGTGATAGATTCCATTATCTTTGCAATACGGTCATAATCAAAAACACTTGTGATATAGAGATCAACAAAAATGGGGATTTCCTCTTCAGATGAGTCAAATTTTTCAATGCTTCTATATTCGACCTTTCCTTCCTGACGATGAGTGATGCAATCAAGTGTTTGCCAGAGGAATGTTGCACTTCCAACAGGAAGTTTTGCAT